>JAYYRF010000138.1:0-2529 GCA_036127535.1 Myxococcota bacterium
ATAATCATTCTCTTTCTGACCACAAACTGGATGCGTCTTCCAATCACTATTCTTTGTGTACCAAGCAGCAAGACCAACCGTATTGGAACCCGCATATATGTAGTTCTCACCACCCCGTGCCGCATATTCCCATTCCGCTTCCGTCGGTAATCGCCAGCCCTTACAATCTTTATTGGACCAAGAGACGCTCTCTCCATTGATCTGATAACACTGCTCTAAACCAACCATTTCACTCAACTCATTCGCCATCTGAATGGCGTCCAACCAAGAAACCTGCTCTACCGGACAATCACTTCCACAATTGATGTTTTCACTCGGATTGATATCCATCACACGCTCATACAAACCCTGTGTCACCTCACTTTTCATCATGTAAAAGCTACGTGTCAATGTCACGTAGTGACGGGGTTTTTCACTGTCACTGCAGTCGCGATCCCCTTTCGTACAGCCCATTTGGAAACGTCCTGCAGGAATCACTTCGGAGACAACGACAAGCTCTTTCTCTTTGGACTCTACCCCTTTTTGTTTCTCGACTTCTTCTTGAAACGCTCTCACACTCTCTTCGCTCAATGGGTGCTGTGGAACCGATACACCAAAACGGTTTGCATCGGACTCTAATTCCTCGATTCGTTTCTCAAAAGCTTTTTGTTTCTCGACTTCTTCTTGAAACGCTCTTACACTCTCTTCGCTCAATGGGTGCTGTGGAACCGATACACCAAAACGGTTTGCATCGGACTCCAACTTGCTGACTTCTTCTTGTAAAAGGTCTTGAGATTCTCGTAGACGACTTTGTTCCATACTATTCGTCGCCAACCAACCAATAATAAGCAGAGCAACAAACCCAACGCCGACGAGTAAACCTTTGCTGCTTCCTTTGGATTCGGATTGAGGGACTTGGGATATCGCATGAGCAGATCTCTTTCGCTCCTCTTCTTTTGCGGCTTTTTGGGCCTCTAATTCTGCTCTTTTTCTCTCTTCTTCTTTCGCGGCTTTTCGGGCCTCGTCTAGAGCTTTTTCTTCGGCTTCGCGTGCAAGGCGCTTCAAATCCTCTTCTTTTTTTCGAGATTCTTCTTGGCGCTTGGCCTCCGCTTCTTTTTTCGCTTCTTCTGCTAAACGGGCCTCCTCCTTTGCCCTTTTCGCTTCCTCTGCCTTCTTTGCTTCTATTTCAGCCAATCGAGCCTCTTCCTTTTTTCGGGCTTCTTCTGCTAAACGAACCTCCTCTTTTTTGGCTTCCTCTGCCAAACGGGCTTCTTCTGCCAAACGGGCTTCTTCTGCCAAGCGAGCTTCTTCGGCTTTTTTGGCTTCCTCTGCCAAACGGGCTTTTTCCGCTTTCTCCTCGGCTTCACTCGCTCCAGAGACAATATCTTCGAGGGTTTGGATAAAGGAAACACAAGTTTCATATCGGTTTTGGGGATCAACAGACAATCCTTTCATGACCGCACCATCTATCTCTTTTCGAACAGAGGATACTTCTTGTAGAGATTTGAGACTCCCTCCCAATTTTCGCATTCCGATTCGGGCACTGGACTCACCGACCTCCCATGGAAATCCACCCGAAAGCATCTCATATGCCATCATACACAATGCGTATTGGTCGGCTTTTCCGTCTACATTTTTGGCGTCGAGTTGTTCGGGTGCCATATAGGACTGGGTACCCATCGCCATGCCCGTACTCGTCATTACGCTGTCTTCTTCACTGGTGTCCTTTGCAATACCAAAATCAAGGATAATCGGGGTTCCATCGGGCTTGATTTTAATATTCGCCGGTTTTAGGTCTCGGTGAATGATGTTTTGAGAGTGAAGATAGTCCACTGCCTGGGCGATGGGCTTCAAATAAGAAATCGTATCTTCAACGGAAAGTCCACCGGAAGGGATCTTCTCTTTGAGTTCCACACCCTCAATGAACTCCATAATGAAAGCAATTTGGTTATCCTCTTCATAAAAGTCGATGACCTCGGCAATATTGGGATGTTTTATCTTCATACCCAGACCGGCTTCTTGGACAAATCTCTCTCGAAGTTGTGGGTTTTGGGCATATTCTCCTTTGATGAGTTTGACCGCCACATCTCCACGCATCTTCGCGATTCGCTCATTCTGATGTCGGGCTTTGTAAACCGAGCCCATTCCACCTTCACCAAGAAGTCCCAAAACACGGTATTGACCAATGTCCATACCCTGAGCACCCACTATCGTACCTTGGGCACCACTAAGGGGATCCACACCAAGAGACTCACCACCAACCATTGTGCCGTCTACACCTGAAAGAGGATCACCAACACTCGTTCCTTGAGCACCAGAAAGTGGATCGGGTTGTGAAGATTCCTCTCCCATTCCAAGTTCAGACAAATACTTTGTCTTCTTCTTTTCGTACTCTTCTTGTGTCAGAACACCCGCATCCAACAGTTCCTTTGCCTGCTTTAGCTTTTTCATTAAATCCGACATTGCACTTCCTATTTTGGTGCGAAAGTATAATCTGATTTGCTTTGTTCTTTCAACTAAAAACTCCACGAAAGCATGCTGATTGAGACA
>JAYYRF010000139.1:0-3932 GCA_036127535.1 Myxococcota bacterium
TCGATGGTGTACCAGTCATATTATACGGTGTATGTGTCTTCATCAAAATCCGGGGCGGTAGCAACCACTTTAAACAAACCGTCGTTTTAAACGACTGTATCATTGAAAACCAACTCTGAAACGACAGGCGCACCATTGGAAATCGTGATGCTATCTGACTCAACGCTGCCCGAATCGACCCCATCGTTGGGGGTCACGATACATTCAATTATTGAGTTGCGAGACAGCGAACCGGATACCGAGGGTAAGTTGCTCCAGTCGGATTGAATAATACTGTTCTTCTTCCATACATAGCTGTAGGAAATATCTTGCTGGTCCGGATCCTCAACGGTCGCAGAGCAAGTTAACGTGTCCCCCCGATCGGCTGGGTCGGGTGTGATCGCAACCGTCACAATGGGAGCGGTATTGGCGATGCTTATTGAATCAGAAGACTCAATGACTTCCCCAACGGCATCCGAAGCGGTTGCTGTGCATAATAGCGTGTCACCCACGTCGGTGATACTCGGATTGACGGTAAATACGGCACCTGTGGCTATCGTCAAGCCCCCTATCGACCAATCGTACGTCGGCGTAATCTCTCCTTCGTCCAGGTCGGTCGCGGTCGCAGAGCAGGTAAGGACGGCGCCTGTTTGAACGAGGGTTGTGGCAACGTTATCGCTGTTTACAGCTGTGATCGAAACCTCTTCCGACCACTCGGGTAGGGAGTTCTCGATTTCCACCGAGGTCGTGTCCTCAACGACACCTCCAAAGCCATCGTCTGCAATTGCAGTACACGATATGATTCCGGCGTTGGAAATATCGGAATTGAGCGTCAAAATGGCATCGGTTGCTAAAACGACACCGTTTTGATCCTTCCACTGGTACGAGATGTCGACCGCCTGATCGTCCTTATCCGAAGCGCTGGCAGAGCAGGTTAAGGTCGTGGTAATCAATATCTGTGTATTCGGAGAAATCGATATCGAATCGATGACCGGATCCGTATTGGAAACAATCAGAGAGTCGGATATCGAAGTACCGCTATCCGAACCATCGGTGGGTGTGACCCGACATTCGATGTTCGAGGCAACATTAAAGGGTCCCATCAAGATCGCGCTGGTTTCGGAAACGGCTGTTCCATCAACGAACCATTCATAGAGAAAGGAGACACTTTCTTCGTCGGCGTCCTCGGAACTACCGGCCAAACAGGCCAAATAGTCATCGTTAGAGTACAAAACCGATGGGTTGAGCGTCACCGAATCCACAGAGGGGAGGGAATTGGAAATGACAATGCTCACAGAATCTGAAAGCGCAACACCGTCGGAATCGGTTGCGGACACCGTACAAGAAAATTCTGAACCCGGATCGGAATTTCCTGCGGTTACCACCAACTCGGAGTCACTCCCAATGAGCTGATCGTTTTGATCCCGCCACGCATACGTGATGTCTAACGCTCCATCTTGCAGATCTGTGATTTGTGCAAAACATGTCAAGACGTCACCCACACGGGCATCCGTGGACGTAGATTGAATCGAGACCGCGGTTTCGAAATACGGATCCGAGTTGACAACCGTGACGATCGCCGTTTGGGTCGCTTGTTCACCCATCGCATCGTTGACCGTCGCCACACAGGAGAATTCCGCACCGGTCTGTGCAAAGGACGGATCGAGTTGTAGCGAAGCGCTTCCACCGATAATATTCCCATTGGCATCCAACCATGTATATGTCGTTTCTAGCTGCTCCGCATAATCGGAGACATCTGAATCGACATCCGTCACCTCTGCTCGACACGAAAGCGCTGTATTGGATAAAACATCGCTCGGGGAGATATGAACGCTTGTCACTTCTGGCGGACTGTTTTGGATATGTAACTGTACTTGCTGCTGCGTGCCTTGGCTCACACCATCGTCGGGTTGTGCCAAACATATGATTTCGCTTCCCACCGCAAAGGGGCCATACAAAGTATCACCGACAATCCCTTGGGTGACGCCACCATTTTTCCATATATAGGTTGAACTGGTGCTATCCAGGTCGGGATCTTCTATGGTGGGAACACATACAATGTCACTGTACGAGTAGGCGACGGCCGGTGAGAGAACCAAACTGGTCATCTCTGGCTCCGAGTTGAGAACATACGCAAGCGTAGCTTGATCAATCGTATTGCTGCCATCGCTCACGGTGAGCGTGCACGTCAGGACGTCACCTCGATCGGTATTGGATGCATCGATCACGAGATCAGCGTTTTGCGACAATATGGTACCAGCGGCATCTGTCCAAAGATACGCCTCCGTAAGAGCATCTCCGTCGGCGTCAGTCACGCTCGCCGTACAAGACACCGTTTCACCCACCTTGACGGATGTTGGAACAGCACTCAAGCTCTCCACAACCGGCGCTGAATTTTGAATGGTTACGCTTTGACGCGATTCCGCAATTCCACCGTGGCTGTCTGTGAGCTGCAGTACGCAAACGATCTCGTCTCCGGCGGCCAGTAAGGAATCATCGATCTGCAACTGATTGTAGGTTCCCAGCGTGTTTCCGTTGGCATCTTCCCAAAGGTAAGAATAGCTCAAACTGTCACCGTTCTCATCGGAACCTTGTCCAACACAATACGCGGTATCATGTAAATAGGGCTCTTGCGGCGTAATCTCAAGACTATCAATTGTAGGCAGGGTATTGGAAATTTCGATTTCTACCCGAAGAGATTCTCCATCCTGGGTTCCATCATTGGGGGTAACCGTACAAGAAATTTGATCGCCCACTTCGAAAGGAGGAGACAAATAGGCACCTTCTTCAGCCAACAAAACGCCATTTTTCTCCCACACATACTGCTTCGTGACCTGCTCTCCGTTGAATTGGGCGACCAAAGCAGCATCGCAATGCAACTCTGTGTTGGTGTACGCCACCGGCGGTGCAAATGCCAAACTCTCGAGAACCGGTGGCAGGTTGGTAAACACAACATCCTGACTCCCCTGCGCCACACCACCATTGGCATCGGTCACCGTAACTTGACAGGAGAGTTCTGCATTGGTTTCTATCGATATCAGACTCAAATCGAGTTCAGCACCCTCCCCATAAAACGTGTCGCCGAGTTTCCACTCGTATGTGTAATCCAGTGATGATGCATCGATATCAGAAGCACTGGCAACACATTCGATCAAAGAATCGGTTCGAATATCGTCTGGAAAAATAGCAATCTCATCTATAACCGGATCCGTATTGGAAATGGTAATGCTGGTACTGCTAGAGGATTCCAAGCCTTCTTGGTTTCGAACCGTAACCGTGCAGTTAAGCGCTTCAGAAGGCTGAATCATATCCGCAGCAAGAGTAATGCTGTCAAGGGTAGACAGTTCTTCCCCTGCAGGATTTGTCCAACTGTAAAAGAACAGTGGTGCAGGGTCGTACACTTCGCGGAGTGTGGCGGAGCAAATCAGCGTAGAGTTTGTATAGGCTTGATTCTGATCTATAACGACAGCGGATATTTCAGGCGCGGTTACATCGACTTTGTCGGACGCTGTACATGAGAATAGGAAGGCGGCGATCGGTATGAGGGTTGTAAATTTTGACATCTTTTCCCACACTTTAAGACAATAAATAAATTTCTGAGTTTAGATCTAACATACTCCGTAAATTTCAGCATAACCAAACCAAGACTTCAGAAATCCGAACCTTTGATCTTTTTTATATGGATACTATAGAATTCTAGAGTCCAGACGTTATTATCTGTAATATTAAAGGATGTGTTTTAACGCGTGGAGATGCATCATGAAATTCTTGCTCCTTTTATTCTTCGTGCAATTTTCAGGTCTTTCGTGGTCTGAGGAGACGAAAAGCACAGAAAAAAACGATGGCAGTAAAACATCCACAAAAACCGTCGCGCCTCCAAATTCGCCGTACACCGATTCTTTGAACGATCATAATCTACCCATTCTCAACCCCGATGGTACCTTTACATCGAC
>JAYYRF010000140.1:0-5035 GCA_036127535.1 Myxococcota bacterium
GTATCGGGCATTATTGTCAATACATGGACCCGTTGGTCGAGTCAGATGGTTCGTCAATTGTTCCCCATGCTTTCCTTACCGCTCGCAGATCTCACCCCCGATGCGGTGTGCCAGATCAAACTGCATTGGCGTACGGAAAAGCGTTTGGCCGAGCACATTGCCACCACGCGTGGCCGACCAACCGTAGAGCAGGCGATCAACGACTGGCTACATGTGATTACGGATTTTGCTGCCATTGAATCTGACTTCGAAGGACTTATTTCCCCGAATCTGATGGAGCAGGCTCGTCGTTGGCTCGAGCAGCAAAACCGAGATATTGGCTCAATCCTTGAAAAAGAGCCGGAAGCGCAAGCCTCTCTCGACCAAGAAGACTATGCCCTTTTGTTGCGGGCCTATCAACTCCGTGTCGGACCACTTCGCAAGAAGGGACGAGTGATGAGCTACTCTCACATTGCCATCGATGAAGTACAAGACTTCTCCCCGATAGAGATTCTAATCCTGATGGATATTTGCGATGACGCCAAGTCCTTTACACTCGCCGGAGATACCCGCCAGCATATATCCAAAGAAGCCGGTTTCTCATCGTGGTCTTCATTCTTAAACCAAGTGGGACTGGAGAGTTCTTCTTTGCACACTTTGGATATTAGCTATCGCTCGACCCACCCCATTACGCGTTTTGCCGTCCAACTGCTCGAAGACAATGAGGAGCCATTACCGACGACCCTTCGAGACGGCCCCAGTGTGGAGCTCTTTCAGTTTTCCGAGCATGGCGCATGCTTGATATTCATCTCGGAAGAATTACAAAAACTGCAGATGAACGAACCATTTGCCAACGTCGCCATCCTAACCCCCAACGCCGATATATCACAGATGTACGCTGCGGGACTGCAAGACTCAGACGTGCATAAGGTTCGACTGGTTCAGAATCAAAAGTTTGCCTTTGCTCCGGGTATAGATGTGGTCGAGATCGATCAGGTGAAAGGCTTGGAGTTCGACTATGTAATCGTTGTCGAAGTCTCTGCATTCTGCTACCCCGACACCCCGCATAATCGTCGCTTGTTACACGTGGGGGCGACACGTGCGGTTCATCAACTGTGGCTGACCAGTTGCGCGACGATTTCGCCGATCATCAAGGAGATTCTCTAATGCTGGAGCAGATCAATACCAAATTACAAGGGGAATCACTGGACGAACTCCTGCGCATCGGTGTGGATTATCTCTTGCAACAGCCCATATCGAGCCTTGTCGAACAAAGTTTTGTGCAAAAACAAATTCTCTTGGCGATGGAAACCGCGGTTCAAGGGGAGCAAACAGAACAATGGGCTAAGGAAATCCTCTCGCAGATGCGCGCTATGGCACCGGACACAACGCTGAGCTTGGACGCGGATATACGAGCTCCACTTGAGTCTCTCTTGAAATACCCCATCTCATTGGAGGAGGATTTGTGTCATCGTTTGGTTCACCACCGCGCGATCGAAGAGCTAATGCGGGCGGTCTTGACCGAATCTATAGATGACTTTGTTCAATTGATTCGTGGACTCATACAGACGACCACACCCAAAAATGTATCCAAAGGCTTTGGTGCTTTAAAGGGATTGCGCGATCGCGCCATGAAGGCGACCCCTCTCGGGAGTATTGCACAGATCCTAGAGCGGCAGATACAGCAAAAAGCATCCGAACACGTCAATAAAAGCATTGGTGGCGCCTTGAAAAAGAGTGTTCAGCATCTTTGCATACCCGAAAATCGAGAATTACAAGGAGAGTATCGGCTACATGTTCTACATGCGCTTTTGAACACGAAGAGTTCGGTTTACCTACAGCAAATCGATGAACTCGGCACCGATCGGTTGGTGGCTTCTATGGCCGCCATTCTCGCGGCGCTCAGTAAAAACCAAGCCTTTCAAGACGGTTTAGCCACGGCGCTCGAGCAAAGTTTTGAGTTGTGGGGGGAAAAGAGCGCGGCTCAACTCTTGGAAGAGTCGGGTATGGGACAAGAGTGGCGCAGCGAAACCGAAGAGATGATGCTCAAGGTGGCGCGTACGTTTGTGGCGACGCCGGAATTTCAGTCTTGGCTCCGCGATTTGTTGGCTTAGATTGTCTAAGGCAAGACGCTTAGGATATTTCCCTCGCTGACCCAACCGTCGGCGATTTCGATCACTCGACCAGGTGATAGCAATTGCATGTTTGGATAATAGATGTATCCGTCAAAGGTAGGAGACGCATAGATGAATTCGAGCGTATATGCCGTGTTTGGATCCGCGACCACCGGATGGGTGCTTCCATATTCGTTGGCCCATTCCATCAACTCTGATTGGCTGGGCGTTTGCCCACTGTAGTTTTGGGTGATGAGGGTGATGACGGTCAGGCCTTCATCTTTGTATTGGTTGTACCACGCTTCCAGCGTGGGAGCTTCCGCACGACAAGAGCCTCACCAAAAAGCGGCCGAGACCAAGAGAACGGCGTTGCCGCAAAAGTCGGAGAGCTTTACGGTTTCGCCATATTGATCCATAAGCTCAAAATCGCCGGCCACATCCCCAACGGTGAACCCTGTTGTATTGGCAGTGCAGGGGTTAACGTTGTAGTTGCCGGTGTATTGTGTGCTCGGCTCTTCGTCTCCGTCTTCACAATCGTTGTCGATGCCATCACCGGGAATCTCTTCGGCACCGGGATTAACGGCGCTGTTGTTGTCGTCGCAGTCTCCTTGGTTCTCCGAAAATCCATCGTTGTCGTTGTCTTCACTGTTGGGATCGCTGGTCGGCTCACTGGTCGGCTCACTGGTCGGCTCACTGGTCGGAGATGATTCCGGTTCGTTTGTCGGTTCGCTGGTCGGAGACGCTGGTTCCGAGGTGGGTTCGCTTGTTGGTTCGTCGGTAGATTCTTCGTTCGACTCGACCGTGCCTTTTTCTCCGTCGCACACGACGGATGGATCATCGCAATCATATGCGGAGCCGCATGCGAGTACATATAGGATTAAGGGTATCATGGACTAAGACCTCCAAGGTCATTGTATCGTTATTTTGGTTCATGTGTGTTGCTTCTTTTTCAGACGATTGGATTTTGACAATCTCATTGCTTTTGCGCCTTGATATATGTCCAAACAGCATCAAAGGAGTCTTTGTGATCAAAAATGACGTCCATAGACCTTCGAATGAGTTGCTTTCGCAACGCGACAATGTCGGCCGGCGTGTCTTGTTTGGTGATTTTCTGGGCACCACCAACCCAGCCGAGAACCCCCTCGTGATAGACCGCCAAGAAGTCAAACCATTGGTCGACCATCGCGTGAATCGTATGTGTTTGGGTGTATTCGATTTGAAAACCCGCATTTTGAAGATGATCCGTATAATACGACAACGGCCTGACCGGTATAAAGTACTTGGCGCGCAGTTTGTCGTGGGCTCGCATGTACTCTTCTTTTTGAAGGAGCGGTCGAAGATGTGCGTATTCGTCTTCGGATGCGACGATCGTACAAGCGGCTTTGTGGATGGCTTCAACGGTTTCATCGATGATCCATGTATTCTCGGGTGCATTGGGATTGCGTATATTTCCGGACTGCACGTACGCGATCCCGTCAGAGCGTAGAATCTTACGCCAAGATTCGAGGGTTTTAGCATGTTGATAGTATAGATGGATGGCATTGGTCGATACAATGGCATCCACGCCGCTTCGATAGAGGCTCGGTGGCAACACTTCTTCTAAGTATTCCAATCTCCTTTCCGGGCGAAGATAGCGGATGAGCCGAAAGGCGATTTTGGGATTGTGGCGAAACTTTTCCAGCGACAGCCGTAGAAATTTCGGGGATGCATCTATAATCAACAGATGCGGTGTTTGCTCCTGCCCTTTGCGCAGCATTCGATCGGCCAGAATACCCGTTCCGCCCGAGTAATCGATGATGACCTCTTGGGACTCGTGGTTTTGAAGAATCTCTTCTACTGTCGGCTCCAAATTGTCGTACCAGCCATGTTCTTCGACGGTATCGTACTTCATTGCCAGTTCTTCGAGTGCGGTGCGCGTCCATTCTTCGCTCGGAATTCGAACAAAATCATTTGGCCAACTCATATCTCACCCCCTATATGTTTTGGATACCCCTCAAGTTCATGGTACCATAAAAACAACCATTCTCGTTGTTCCCTTCTGTTGGGTGCGGGGTATCGGTAACGACATCTTTGCATGTACAGATGTACTGTACAGCGAGAGAGTTGGAGGTGTGATGGGCTGGGATCGGAGTTGGGGATTTACCCATAAAAAACTGACGGTAAAGACGATAGAGGAGAAAGCAAGCGCGATTGCACAGTCCTATGTTGGGGTATCGGTCTCCGTTGAAAAAGAAGCGGAGGACTGTATTTCTTGCTTCTTTTCGGTTCCGATTTCACAAGAGGAAGATACCGCGTATCAAACGATTGAAATTTCGATTTATACGATGTCCAAGAACCAGTACGCCATTAGTTTAGAGGCCGATGCATCGGACAACCGCTTGTCAGAAGATGCGGATCAATTGGCGGAGGATATGGCCACGGCTTTGGAAGCGACGTCTTTAGACGAATAACTTACCACCACTTCTCAAAGTGTAGGTGGGCAATGCCGTTGGCGCTTAGGATCTCTACACCTTGATCTATAAATTGGGGAGGACCACATAGAAAGCAGTTGGATTCCTTCGCGATTTCCTTCGCAATATGGAGAAAGGACAGAGACTGATTTTGACTGCTGACATAGGTGTGTGCATTGGGCAGTTCATCTTGGTAGAGAAGCTCTTCTTTCTTACGAACAGTGTAGTACAGCGTATATGGCTTCTCGTGCATCTTTGCGGTACGGATCATCGATATCAAAGGCGTAATGCCAATGCCGCCAGCGATACAAACCAGCTTGGGATGCTGTTCCGGGAGATAGACACACCGACCCGAACCTCCTTGGATCCGTATGGTATCTTGCGGTTGCGCTTGGTTGTGAAGCCACTTGGAAACCGGATGATCGGACTTTCGAACCACCAGTTCAAAGGTTCCAGATCCTGTCGGCGAGCATATGGAGTATCCAGCAACAT
>JAYYRF010000141.1:0-2828 GCA_036127535.1 Myxococcota bacterium
AACTTTAGTTGGGTTCAATCCGGTGCTTCTTGGATTATCATTCGAATGGACATCCGCATTCCCAACCAAACCGAATCTCTCGATTCGGTTCACTGCATCAGCTACGACACCGGCTCATTTACCGTAGACTCCAGTAAATGGAATCCGAGCATACCGTGGTCATCCAATTACCAAGTGGACATCCTATTTACGCGCGTCACAGAGACAGTCGTGACTCTTCCACACGACAATTCCAGTGGACGCATGATCGGCCAATATACGCTTTATGGTGCGGGTATACCAAACTAGCTATTCCCAACCACAAGCCTCCCAGCCACCCAATCCACCATCCGATGCTTGTTTTTCATCCTCCGCAAATATCGAGTGAAAAGCGGGTGTATCATCAAAGGGAAAGGTTTGAGCAAATCCTCTTTGCAGCATTTGCCGTTGCACAAAGCCTCGTTCTCCAAGACCGGTATGCACATAGGCTAACGTCCTCCCATAGGTATCGCTGCATAACTGATCGAAGGTCAACCAAACCTGATCCGTTGCGATCCTTTCTCGCAAAAAATCTGCCGAGTCTTGTGCATAACAGTCGTCGGAAGAGCCTTCGTACCCCATCTCGGGTGTATCGATACCAATCATCCGTATTTTTTCTTCGTACGCTCCGATCTGCGCATAGAAAGTATCTCCGTCCACAACGTAATTCACCGAGGCCAGTTGCGGCGCACGGCACGGATTTTCTGCCGCGGGTAGCTGTTGCGCATCGATAGAAGAGACGGCACCGCTATCTAAAATTGCATCTTCCATCGAAGCGGTATCAACCACACCCTCCGATTTATCTCCGACAATACACGCACAGATCCAAAACATTCCATACTCCATTTTAATGATTATAACCATACAATAAAGATCCAATGAAAAAAGCATTCAAAATTACCAAACGATTTCAGTTTCTACAAACCGAAGAATGAATTAAGGGTAGAGAATGAACGATAAACAGTTAAAAGCGCTGGCTTTCGCACATGGCATTTCCGAACAGACACTACTCGATCTCTTTGGAAGCCTCAAGAATATCGGTTGGAAGCCGCCGGTGGAGAATCAACCCAACAGACCTTCTACATTGGTAATCGAGGGAGACAAAGCCATTCCGCTCTCCTCTTCGAAAGCGGAAATGGATCTCTCTCCCTTCGAATACATCTGTAGGCTGGGAGAAGGAGGAATGGGAAAGGTTTTTCGGGTACGAGACAAAAACCTCAACCGCACTGTCGCATTGAAATGTCTTCGCCCCGAGTTGGTAGAAATTGATAACAGTATCATCCGATTCATAGAAGAATCTCAATTCACCGCTCAACTGCAACACCCCAGTATCATTCCGGTTCATAACTTCGGCCAATTGGATAACGGATTGTATTACTTTACCATGCCCGAAATCTCAGGGCGTACGCTCGGTCATTTAATCAACGAGTTTTACGCACCTGAAAATCACAGTCTGACGAATCGCGCGCGTTACCGACTGCTTGAAATTTTTAAACAGGCTTGCTCAGCGGTTGCGTATGCACACTCCAATGGTGTCATCCATTGCGATCTCAAGCCCAACAATATTATGACGGGAACATTTGGGGAAGTCTATGTTTTAGACTGGGGCGTCGCCCAAAAGGTCTACAACGTCGGCTTCCGCTCCAAAGTGGAAGTAAAACTTCCCAAGGAACACATGTACAGCTCTTTTACGCCCATGATGGGAACCCCCCAATACATGGCCCCAGAGCAGGCGAGCGGGAAGATTTCCGATCTTTCACTTCAAACCGATGTCTTTTCATTGGGATTGATCCTCTTTCAAATCATTACGGGAAAGAAGGCGTACAGCGGTCACGCTACAGAAGCGCTTCGCAGAGTAAAGCGCGACCAAAGGGAAAAGCTAGAAGGGCCACTGCCGATTCCCGATATGCTTCGTGAGATCTATGTCAAGGCAACCCAAACGAATCCGGACGACCGATACGCTGATGCGGGAGAATTGGTCGATGCAATCACCGCATGGCTCGACGGAGCCCAAAAAGAAGCCAAGGCACAAGAACTCGTCAAAGAAGCGCAAACTCACTTGCCCAAAGCACAAAAAATCCAAGAGGAGGCCTTTGCACTCGCGGACAAAGCACAAAATCTTTTGGATTCAATCAACCACTATGATCCCGAAGAGAAAAAATGGGAAGTTTGGTCTGTGGAGGATGAGGTCAACCGATTGCAGCAAAACGCGAGGAATGAAGAACTGGAGTACACATACCTTCTGCGCTATGCCTTGTCCCACAACCCGGAACAAAAAGACGCACATCTTCACTTGTCGGACTACTATGAACGAGAGCACCGCAAGGCTGAGCAAAGCAACGCGCAAGATATGATGCAAAGAATGGAAGGAATGCTTCGATTTCATACCCAAGCACTTCCTGAAAACAGTCCCAGGCGCGTACGGCACCTTAATTACTTGCGAGGAGACGGCGCTCTTACCATTACGACCAATGTTGAAGACTGCACAGTTGAGGTGTACCGATATGAAATTCGTCACCGTAAACTGGAAGCCGTATTTTTCAAACATCTCGGCACAACACCGATTTATGAACACCCCCTTCCCCATGGCAGCTATCTTATTCTCATCAAAAAAGAGGGCTATCGCACAACCCGATACCCTGTCAAGATTACACGACTGTCTCATTGGGATACGATACCTCCGGATGCCGATCTACCCAAAGAAATACCCATGCTCAAAGAAGAATGGCTCTCCGACACAGATGTGTACATTCCCGAAGGCTGGTTTCTGAGCAGTTTCGGTACCAACACACCCCACAAAAATATTTGGG
>JAYYRF010000142.1:0-5935 GCA_036127535.1 Myxococcota bacterium
CAGCCTGCGTCCCGGCGGTGTCCCACCCTATCTCTACTTCCAATTTTAGAACGAAATCGAACCTGAAACATTATGAAGAAAATCGTCATCGATAAATATATACCGGTCAAAACCAACTATGATGGCTATACTCCTCCCTCAATCGCAATTATGGGGGGATGGATTTGCGCGTTATTTGTGGCTCTTTTCTTTGCGCGGGACCTCCATATCTATGCACAAGGCCAAAATGCGCAAGTCCGTACAGGACTGAGCCAAGGTACCAGCGCGCTGCAAAACATCAGCAACAGTCTCCTTCCTCAAGACCAAAACGCACTTAATCCCGCCATGCAGCGTCTATACAACAAGGACTACCGTCTTGGAACCCAACTGACCATGCCTGAACAACCCCCTATACAAACGACCAAGAAGCGCAAGCGGCAACCAAAACGCGTTCTCGTTCTCGGGTCATCTTCTATGAGTGGTGTACAAGGGGCACATTTGGGTAAATTGCTCCGAAAAAATGCCAATCTAACCGTTTCTCGACATGCAAAGGTTGGGTCGAGTTTGGCTCGTCCAGACTTTTACAACTGGCCAGAAATCGCCGTTGGGCTAAACACTCGATTCAAAGCAGATCTCGTTATCGCACAATTTGTCGGAAATGATTGTCAGCATCTCATCAACAGCGACAAAAGTATCGAAGCGCGGTATGGTTCTTATGATTGGGAAGAGGCGTATAAACGACGCGTAAAGGCCTTCATACGAAACTTTCAAAGCCAAAATGCACAGGTCGCTATGGTCGGCATGCCCATTGTTCGAAGTGGTTCCTTTCGGAAAAAAATCGCCTATGCCAATCGTTTGGTTCAACAAGTGAGCAAAGAGAGCAACGTGCAATATATCTCTCTTTGGGAAAAGAGTTCTACTCCGAAAGGAAACTATAAAGCTGACTTAACGCTCAACGGTCAAACCTATCGTTTCCGTCAAGAGGATGGGGTTCATCTCTCATATATGGGAGCCAAATACATTGCCAATCATATATATGATGAGTTGAATCAGAAGCACCGTTGGACTTCTGAATGATGAGAGACTAAGAGCGTCCCAACATCAGTAAAGATGTATCCCCTGCGCACAACGTCAAAATTACGGTCGCCAAAGCCGGAGCAAGAGACACAATCGGGGCGAGCAAAGGAAGCATTGATATCGAAAAGTCAAAGGCCGATGGATTCCAAAAGAAACATCCAACGTAGGCGAAAAGGGAAAATAGCCACATCAAAAGAGCCAACTTTGGCACCAATGCCAGCACATGACTTCGAACCGGCCAGTCCTCTTTTGCTCCCAAATAAAAAGTGGCAAGGGTTACTAAGAAGAGCATTCCCAAAGGCACGAAGATGCCAACCGAATCCAACAACCAGTATTGAAATCCGACGGTGACGGAGACCGTTCCGATCTGTAAAAATGAGATTCGCCAAAGAGACATCGGTATTCCTTTCGTTACGCGTCCCGCGTCAGTACTCTCCTCCTAAGAGGAGGATTGGTTCTGATCTTCCTCTATCCGACTTTCTTCCAATGCCTCATTTTCGAGCACCATCTCTCCTTCGAATTCCTCATCCTCTTGTTCCTGCAAATCTTGGTACATCAGATAATAAAAGATTACCTCTCCAAAAACCGGATAGAACGCGATCATGACGCCATCTTTGAGGAACTTCCAAAACAGAGCACCCTTGGCAAAGAAATTAACCTCTTCGGTTTTGTATATATCGGCCATCAAAAATTGGAAGTTTCCACCCATATATCCTGAAAAAGCCAGTAACAGAACAACGACAAAGAGGATCCCGGGAATAAAAGACGCATAATCTTGTGCGTAGGGATACTTCATGTAGGCCATCAAACGTGCCGTGAAGGGAACCGCAATGGCAAACATCGGTATGATGTGCATGTTCTCGGGATAAAAAGGAAGCTGTACCCCAGCAGACCAAGCGGCAAAGTAAAGACACTCACTAAAAACAACCAAATAAAACCAAGAAACCGCATAATAATACGCAAAGGCCATGAGGGCGGAGCTCACATAACGCGGAAAGGGGGATGCGGGTTTGGGTAACTCATCAAAGTGTACGAGTTTATAAACGAACATTCGGTACTCACCCTTGAACAGATGCTCCCGAATCAGATCTTCAATCATGCGCATAGAATAAAGATTGGTCATCGTCTGGGTAAAGAGATTGGTGATGGTGAACACAACAACAATCCCGATCCCGATGACCACCACCGTCAGCATACCAACAACAATCTCGTTAATTCCATCGAGAATCTTGAAGAAGGCCAAGAGAGGATTCATTTCGTAGGAAACGATATTATAGATGAAAAGCCAAACCAAGGTCAGCGATATGCTTACCCCTAGCGTGGCGGTCGCCGACTTTTTGATGGCTTTTAGATCTTCAGTCTTTTCCGGTGTTTCAGATGACATTTTTCAGACCCTCCGAAGCGACGAGCATAAACATCCCCATAATTATTGTGAATATCAACCCGTAAACGATTTTGTTCCACCGCCAAACGTAGATTCCCTCCAAAGGCTTGAGAGGAAAGCATTGTACCATTGGAAAGATTAAAAAGGCGTCGGCCAAGAACAAGAGACGCGGATCGTGAACTTGCTTCCAAACGAACCAAAAAGCAAGTGCCAACGCAGAGGGAAACAACAACCCAGCCAGAGCGATATACGCCCTTTGTTTGGTATTGGCTGCCGGCACAATCACATCCGATGTGAGAGGCATGAACGAAAACGCGCCGGCAAAGTACAATTGAATTCCACCACCCACGGGCCCTGTCTCATGCACAAGTGACAATTTTTCTCTTCGAGCAACGAAAGCCTGTACGAAGTAAATAACCCAAAGCGGAATGAAAATTGCGATTCCACCGAACCAAATTACCGCTGAAGACCAAGGCGTTCGCCCCTGAATTTTGATGTTTAGGGAATTCATGTTCTGCTTGCTTTGTCCGACAGCGATCTGATCGTGATCGTCCGTAATCGTTCCGAAAGAGGCAACTTTATCTGAAAAATCCAATCGAATCCCTTTCGAAAGCTGCACCCAATTCACTTCTCCTGGAGCAGGATACACCTTCAACAATGAAAATGCCCCGTTAGAGGAAGCATCGTACTCTTTGGTTTGTATGTCTTTTTGAACCCGTCTCTCCCCGACCACATACTCAAAATTAAACGGACCGACTTGATTTCCACGTCCATCTTTTATCTCCTGAATCGAAATCTTAAATTTGGTTCCTGGAGTCGGTTCTGATGGATAGGGAGCCAAGGTGTATAGCCACGAACTGTAATCGTCTGTATCTTGCTCCGCCTCCGGTATGGTCTCTGCTTCTTTTGGATTGAGCTTTTGATTTTTGGATTTCTCCATCGCGCTTTCGTAATCTTCTTTGTTAATGATGATTTCTTGCATCGTTCGATTGATCTCTGCGTTCAAACCATCGTACTTTGTACTGTCGCGCTCTTTTTTGAGTTTCTCTTTCAATTGACTGAGTTCTTTTCGGCTCGCTTTCCACGCCTGCTCGGCTTCATAGGCTGCATACGCATTTTCTCTTACACCTTCTAAACGCTTCTTTTGTTCTTCTTCCTCTTGCTGCAGTGCGATTTCAGAAGACTCCTCAACTTTCAATTCAGAAAAAGGCTGCCCCAGTCCAATGACGATTACCCAAGAGAGGTACAACAGAACGGAGGCAAAGAGGAGGCTTTTATAGTTATCCAGGGTAGAGTGCTCTTTGTTGCTCTCTTTGGAGGCTCGCAACAACCCCTTGGACTGCGTTCGACCAACGGTTCGAATACTCGTTCGGATCGCACCGCGCAAGGACGCGCGCATACCGGCACGAGCAGATGTTCGAATAATGGTTCTTAGAACGGTTCTGGAAACCGTACGAAAGACGACGGCCAGGGCCAATGTAGCACCGGCTGCTCCTTCACGTGCTTCTCCATACTGCTCGGTAAAGAGTTTATACTCGTGCTCAATTTCAAACATCGGCAAGAGTAACACCAAGGAGCATATAACAAATGCGATCAACGTCTCGCGTACTCCTCCTCCCTTATTCCTTTCTTTTTGTTTTTTTTGCTTCTCCACAAATATGATCCTTAAAATTGATTCAAGCCTCTCTGTATTTCTAAAGAGAGGATGGTAGCATTCTGCTCTTAATTAATCAATTCTTTAGATCAAAGGCAAGGAAAACCGTGATCTATGTTGAGCAGCCGTTCAAGACGACCTACATAAAGCATTACCTAGCTCCAAAACCTGTCTGAGAAATATCTCTCACTTGTGCGCTCCAGAGGGATCGAGCTCTTGTGACGTTTGCAGGGCACGGAATCCGAAGTATACCAATCGGCACTCATCGGATTCAACGCGGTCTCGGACGACCATTCCTACCCTATCGAGTGAATGTTTGCTTCTACGAAACGTTTTCTCGTGTGATTGTGGGCTTATCTTCTACGACGATTTGACAAGACCGTTGCGGTGTAGCCTTCTTTTTTTATCGCTACAATCATGTCTTCCTCTCCTTGGAATCCGCAGGCTGCTCCTTTGGCTTTGACTGTCGATTTCTTCGTCGAGTAATCCGTCTTGGCTTTTTCAACGCCCTTGATCTTCTCTAATGCCCGCGACACGCGCTCTGGGCAACGTTTCGCTCACGTCATACCTTCTACTTTGAGGATGACGGTACATTTGTATTCTGCAGACCATGCAAACGTTGTAAACAGCAATAATGGGAGCATTGCAAACCTCCTGATTCACTCATAAGATAGACCAAAATCAAGCCTTTTACAACACAAAGATGCTCTTTTTTCATGCATCCATTACGGATAGAACGCGCGTTCCAAAAGCTTGCCTATTCAACTGGTTGCGTTAAGTTGGGGCGTTATCAAGTCACAAAACGGGAATTTAAATCGTGAATCCCCACCCCTCAACAACATTTGAATTTGTCGCAGAGAGTATAATTCCATCCAAACATGGCGATTTGCACGTTCGTGCATACCGAAACCATCAAGATAACACAGAGCCTGTCGCATTTTTCTTCCAAAATCCTTATGGAGGTCACAACGTCCCCGTTCGCATACACGACGCCTGTTTTACGTCTGAAGTGCTTGGTTCCCTCAAATGTGACTGTAAAGAACAACTCGAACTCGCCCTTGCATACATCTCCCAGCACGGCGGAGTCATCATCTATCTACAACAGGAGGGACGCGGTATCGGCTTGGCCAATAAAATTGCAGCCTATGCTCTGCAAGAAACCGGATTGGACACGGTTGAGGCCAATCGCGCACTGCATCTACCCGATGATCTGAGAGAGTATCACATCGCCGCTTTCATTCTTAAGGATTTGGACATACACTCCATTTCGTTGATGACGAACAACCCCCGAAAAATAGAAAAGGTTTCCAAACTCGGGATTACAATACACAAACGGATTCCCATAGAAGTTGCTCCTCAAGTACACAACGAGCAATACCTAAAAGCCAAAGGCCGAAAAATGGGCCATTTTTTATCCTCGATAAACCAACAAAACTCCAGCAAAGACACTTAGAGACTTTTTTGCTGTTGATAAGAGTTACATATAAAGATAAGTAACCATAAGAATTTAGCCCGGAAGATGTCATGCACAAGTTCGTACTCCTACCCCTTTTCTTACTATGCACCGCCTGCCCAACGCCCCCTGAAAATGTTCCGGGAGCAAGCAGCGGTCAAAACGGCCCTGGTGGCCCCGGTGGACAGCCCGGCGAGGGTGGACCCGGTCCAGATGCTGGCGGTCAACCTGGCGGGCCTGGCGGACAACCCGGTGAAGGTGGCGGGCCTGGTGGGCAACCTGGCGAAGGTGGCGGACCTGGTGGTCAGCCCGGCGAAGGCGGAGCCGGTGGGCAACCCGGCGAAGGCGGACCTGGCGGACAACCCGGTGAAGGCGGAGCCGGTGGACA
>JAYYRF010000143.1:0-17890 GCA_036127535.1 Myxococcota bacterium
CGCTATTGGAAAAACCACGGAATTGAAGCCATCGGCGCGCGAACCGGTATTCACAGTGGAAATGTTATCGCTGGTAACGTCGGTAGTAAAGATATGCTGCAATACACGACGATTGGAGATGTCGTCAATGTTGCGGCGCGGCTTGAGCAGTCCAACAAGGAATTTCAGACGGACATATCTTTCAGTCACCAAGTGTACACCGCTCTGACCAAGAAATTGCACCAAAGGGTAACGTTGAGCGGCGAGATCCAACTCAAGGGACGAACCAGTTCGACCAAGGTGTACACAATTTCCGTCGATACCAGTTCTGGTGAGGGGTTATCCGATAACGTCGAGCAAATTCGATTGGCCTGATCGGTGCTGTTTGTGCCTACCAAGGCCAATCGAAGACTGTTGTGATTCGGTGCCCTAGTTAAAGACCAAACCGCCGTCCACAACCATATTTTGGCCGGTAACCGCCCGTGCCCATGGACTAGCGAAGAAAAGAACGGCATCCGCCATTTCTTCGGGGGTTGTGACCGATCGCAGCGGGGTTGATTGGGCGATGTAGTCAAAGACGGCATCGGGGGTTGCGGCGCTGGCATCGGTGGTGCGTAATAGTCCACCGGAAACCATATTAACGGTGATGCCGTGCGGGCCTAATTCAGCGGCTGTGGTGCGTGTGAGCGCCAGTAAAGATGCTTTTATCGCGGTGTAGTCGTGATACGGAACGACGGGATTTTGAAATAGGTTGGTTCCGATGTTGATAAAACGACCGAATTTTTGCTGTGCCATTGTTGGCTTCAGCGCTTGAATTAGGTTGAGTGCTCCTTTGAGACCGGTCAATGCATGGGCTTGGAAATCATCCCAGCCCATTTCGTCGATTTTTTTTCGCGCATCTCCGTTGAAGACGAAGTCGGCGAGGGCATTGTGTACGACGGTGGTTGGCGAACCCAATTGCTCGGTTACGTCCGCGACCATTTGATTGACCTGTTCGGAATCCCTTACGTCGGCTTGAAACGCGATGCAGCGCTCACCCAGTTTGGCTGCCAAAGCCTCGGCACCCTCACGGCTTTTTCGATAGTTAATAGCAACCTTTGCTCCTTCTCGAGCGAAGGATTCTGCAATGGAAGAGCCAAGTCCGCGACCGGCTCCGGTGACGATTACAACTTGTTCTGAAATGGGAATTGTCATGGTAATATCTTGAATCTTGTCAAATAAGGTGGATTGTTATGCGTTATTTGGAAAAAAAGACCGGGCATTTTTGAAAAACGATGCGAGTCTATCGTCCAAGCGGGGAATGTTCGGGAAGTTCACAGCGAATTTCCTCTGCCTGATTCTATCCAGTTCGGTCTTTAATGGCATTTTTTTTTGAAGAGAGAAGGTAAAATACAATATACAAAGCCGTTTTTGGGGCAATATATACCCCGTGCCAATACAACAGAGAAGATGCGGGTTGACCTCGTGGGTCGTCTCGGTCAAGTGAAATGCCTTGTCGGGAAAAAATCGTTGTGAACAATCAGGTGTAACAGCCGGTTTCTCGAACCGCATAAAATGCTTTCAATGAGATCTCAGTATCTGTTTTCCAGACGCGGATACGGTGCATGCGCTCGTTTATTGGTGGCCATCCGTTGGATGGATATACATCACAAGACAAGGATGAGCCCCTACCGTGCGTTGCACTTGCATTCGTACTTCTTGTTTTTGAAAGTCTGAACCAACCACCAATGCTACATCGGGATTTTGGTCTGAGAGTGCCGCGCTTAGTGCGTCGATGGATTCTAAGTGGGTTGTTTTCGCCGAGGTATCTTTTAATTGACGAAGTATGGGCTCACTGTCGGCTTTTTTACCCAAGACGACGATGTTTCGTTTTTGTCCCTGCTTTTGTAGCAAGCGCTTTACTTCGTGGAGAATCCGCTTCTCTTCAAATGGTTTGGTCAGGTAGGATTCTACCCCCAAGCCATATGCCCGTTGTGCATCTTCAATGACGGTGAGCATTAAGATTGGGATATGACGACATGTTGGATCACCTTTTATGGACGCGGCACAGTCAAATCCGTTCAGGCGCGGCATCATTACGTCCAATATAACGAGATTGGGCTTTTCTCGTTGAACGATTTCCAGTCCGTCCATTCCGTCCACCGCTTGTAGGGTTTGGTAACCAGCTTCTTCGATCATTTGAGACAGCATCTCGCGTATGGATGGATCATCGTCGACGATTAAAATCGTCGGGTTGTCCTCCACCGGAACGTTTTCCATCTGCTTCAGTTGTGCGATGAACTCCGATATGTCGACATCGGTAAAGGTGGAGTCTTCTATCGTCTCGAGTGGAAGGGTAAATGAGAAGGTAGAACCTTCACCCAGCGTGCTCTCTACCCAAATTTTCCCCCCGTGCATCTCAACGATTTCCTTCGATATCGGAAGTCCCAATCCGGTGCCGGACGGTTTATCCGTAATGACATCACCGACCTGCTTGTATTTGTCGAAGACCTTTTGTTGATCCACCTTTGAAATCCCGGTACCCTCATCTTTTACGCGAATGATAAGGCTACTCCATGCGGCCTCTGCCTGCACCCGAACCGTGCCAGCATCCGTAAATTTTACCGCGTTGGAAATTAGGTTGATGATCACCTGTATTACCCGGTTGGAATCCGCTACGACAAGCGGCATCTCTTCGGGTAACTCTTGTACGATGTCGATAGAGGGCTTGTTGTTGAGCAGGCCGCTGGTTGCATGGACCGCTTGCCGTATAATCTCTCTTGAATCGCATTGTAGAAAATTCCACTCGATCTTACCCGCTTCCATTTTCGATATATCCAATACGTCGTTGATCAATTTGGTGAGCCGGTTGCTTTCGGAGATAATCACATCCAAATTCTTGGTGATCTGCTTCACGGCGCGATCTTCTTTCTTGGTTTCGGCCACCCATTTTGGAAGAATGATTTCGCGAAACCGTCTTTCGATTAGCTTCGCGAAACCGAGAATGGATGTCAGCGGTGTGCGCAATTCGTGGGAGACCGCCGACGTAAATTCGGTTTTCATACGTGCGAGCTCACGTTCGCGCGTGACATCGTGGAATACCAAGATACTGCCTAGGATTTCGTCCATTTGATACACGTTGGATATCTTACAGGTAAACTCCTTGTACCCTTGAAGGGTATCGGAGCCAATGTCAACGTTACTGACATCGGTTTGAATATCGGGAATCAGTTTCTCGATGTTTCTCTCGGATTCCGGTCGTGCGAGCAAGGCGTCAATATCAAACAATTCGCTGGCTTTGGGGTTGGAGCGCAAGAGGTTTTTCTCTTTTGATATCAATAGGATTGGTGAATCGATGTCTCGAAAGAGGCCTTCGCCGATTTGATCGAGTTGCACTTTCACCAGATTATAGCGGGTAATCATTAAACCGAACGTGGCGACAAAGGAGGAGCCCATGATCAATTGAACATATCCAGCCACTAAGATTTTGTCGTCGATCCATCCCATCATTTCGCCGAGAACCGTTACGGGAAAGAAGCCACCGAAAACGGCGAAAGTGATCCAAAGAAAGACGAGCATGATTCTTTTCCGTCTCGTCGAATCGGGTGCCGCTTTGCGGTAACTCATCAGCAAATACCACATGCCGCCAATGTTGGCAGCGATTTGGTGAATCGCGGGCATCCACAGACGGGCGGAGCCCTCAAACGCGATGAAGTACTCAAAGGACAGCGACAAAATGACTCCAATCGTACACAAAACCTGTACAGACCGGTAGTGCAGGCCTTTGTCTTTTTCTGCGATTGCGTACAGCAAGTCCAACCAAACGATTGTAAACACATTATACGCAAGCGCCAAAGCGAGTTCGATCGAATAGGGGATGGGGATCTTATTTTCAGAACAAATCGACAGACTTGAAAGTAGAACCAAAACGGTCGAGTACAGCAGGCAATACGATGTCAAAGAGCGCTTGAGTCTACCACTACCCGGTGTTCCTACGCATACCCCAACCAAAAAAAGAATGATGGCCGAGACGAGTAATAAAAACCAAACACCAGGATTAACGCTTAAGGACACCATGATATGAATACTCTTGAAACTGTTTGTATAAGCTACCTCTTTTAAGATTTTTCCGGCGCCAATGCAACACCGTATCTGCCAGCATATACGGGGAGTTAATGATGCGTCCTTTCACTTTTCAAGCGTCTGAGGCCGTGAGGCTGCAAGAGGAAACCGAGAGGTTTTGATTGCGAAAAGAGACGGCGAAAATGATGGGATCGGTGATTCTTGACCTTTTTCATCTCTATCCGGAGCATTGGTCGCGTGTTCATCTCTTTGTCTTCCGCGGTAAAATACACAAGGTTCTTATCGTTTGTGGAGGGTCTGTTCTGTTTTGTGCCAACGTGTACGATCAGATAGAATAAACGCGCTCTTCTTGCTCGCGGCCTTTTAAGGCAACCGTTCCACAATCTTTGGCCTGCGGAACCACCTCGAGCGGCAGTGAAACATAGACTTGCCGAGAAAAAAGAATATCGGTACGCATCTGTTTATTGAGCTGCTCCAATCGGGCGGCGATGTTGACTACGTCGCCTATCGCACCATATTTCATCTTTTTTCGGCTCCCGATGTTTCCTGCCACGATGTGACCGGTGTGGATGCCGGCGCGCGCGGTTAGCTCGGGAATATCTTGGTTGATCCAGTAGCGCGCCAGTCCTTCCGCCTTCCAGCGCTCGTTTAAAACCACCATATGCTCTCTCATTTTCATGGCGCACTGTACGGCCTTGTATTGATGGTGCTCAACCTCTTCTGGCGCACCAAACACGATCATCATCGCATCGCCGATGTATTCGAGTACCACGCCGTCGTATTCGTCGATGATCTCTGCCATTTCAGAAAAATACTCGTTGATCATCGAAAGCACTTCTTTGGGGGACATCGGTTCAATAATCGTCGAGTATCCCTTGAGATCGGTGAAGAGGATGGTGACCCATCGATCTTCGCCACCCAAAGAAGAAGAGTCCGTCAAAATGGTTTCGGCAACCGTTCCGCCCATGTAGGTTTTAAAGGTGTCTTCGATAAAGACGCGCTTCTCTTCGAGCGAGTTGAGTTGGGCAAAGCGCATGCGGCGACCGGTTTCCATCTCGCGGTGATAGAAAAACATCAGTGCCCACAGAATGAGAAAAAATACGGTGCAGGGCATTAAAAAGCTTTCGACATAGGGTTTTGACGTCAATTGATCGAGGTAGATGATACCGACGATGAAGTGTGAACCCAGCACAAAGGCCAACATGATGGTTGACATAAACATACCCACCGGAAACAGGGAATAGGTCACGATGATGAGGGTGAAGGGAATGATGGCGAACATACCGGGCTCCAAAATCGGACTGTTCTCTATGACCTGCGGCGTGATGAACATGGCGAGACTAACGGGTACCGCCAATACAAAACCCGCGAACCATTCGTGTCTTTTTTGGAACCAAGACCAATTGCGAAACAAAAAAGGCAGTGAAAGAAGGAGGGCATTAAAGGTGGCTTCGGAAAAAGAGGCGATGGTTCCTCGCGTATAAACCGTTGGATCACCGAAGGACATGAGAAAGCCAAAAATGGCCAGGAGCTTGTATTTGACCACGGCGCTAGGCCATTGGCTTTCCAGATACATTTTTTCCTGGGACGCGTCCTCAAACGTGGCGCGCCAGCGACGAATCGGGGGAAGTTCCTCTTTTGTGGGATGGGCAGACCGTTGGTTCATCCTTTCTCCGAAGTGCGTGTTCATCGCTAATCGTACTATGAACAAGTAAAAAATGCTCCAAAAAGAAATGTCGGCCACCGGATCCAAACGCGTCTCTCTTAGAGCAGGAAAAAGAATGGGTTTGATATTTCAAATTTTGTACGTTATACAACGTAAAATCTCGTTACACCCGCAAGGAATAATTCATGTATACATACCTTTTTTCTATCCTTTGGTTTTCCTTCGCCTGCAGCGACAAATCCGAAGATGCCGCAACCGAAGAACCTTTGACCTGTGATACTACCGGATTGGATGCGGTGGCCGGCGAGGCGGTCGTAAACGACGATGGCTGGTTTCTTACATCGACTACCGCCGATGGCAGTCACCTCTCGGTGCAGAGTTGGAGCAATTGGGGCGGTCCCGACAGTACCGGCACATATGGCCTCGAAGGATACAACTTCCAAGACTGTGGTCTGTGTTTGCTGCTGTTCACAGACTGTCCCGAGGGGGCTGAGCCCCGTTTGCCCTTTAATACGGAATGCGAAACCGTATACTACGCAGACCAAGGTTCGGTGGAATTGAGCAATATCGATCTCAGCGAAGAGGGAGCGGTAACAGCAGTGCTAAGCGATGTTTTCTTCACCGAGGTGACCGTCAGCGCCGATGATTTTGTCTCTACTCCGGTTGAAGACCCCGATATTTGGTGCGTGGATGGCGAATACAGCGGAGATGTTACGATCGAGGAAGGCTCTTGGAGCAATAGCGAGATGATCGGCTTACCGATGCCTGACTTGACGGCGCCCGATCAAAATGGAAACGAGGTTAATCTGTCCGATTTCCAAGGGACGATGCTGACCTTGTTGTTCAACGCCAACGATTGGTGTCCCTACTGTGTGAACGAGGTCGCAAGGGCCGAAGCGCTTTGGCAGGAGATGAACGCGGCCGATGAACGATACGATGTGAGCTTTGTTGAGCTGCTCTACGATGAGCCCGAACCCTACGAAGGTCCTGCTTCGCAAGAAGATGCGGCTGCTTGGGCCGAAGAATATGGTCTAACCTATCCCGTTCTTCACGGTGCCGATGTGCAAACCTACTTTGATGACAATGGCCCTGGAGCTTTCCCATGCTACTGGATCGTCGATCCGCTCGGTCAGATTCGTGCGGTGGAGTGCGGACAGATGTCCATGACATCGGCGAAGGTTTTAGAGCATTTTGAGTCCTTTTTGGTCGAAAATCCGGACTGGACGCGAGAATAGTCAAACCGGGATCCCGGTTTGATGGCTCCGTTTGGTGATCGCCATCACGAAGATCGCGATTCTTACGGGCTTTGGTTTTAATTTGGAGTTGATATGTCCCTTTGGTTACTGTTCGCATGTCGGGCGCCCGTAGATGCGCCGGAAGAGATCAACGAACTCTCCGCGTACTTATACGCTAATTTTAACGGAAACGGCGAGGATGGCGATGGTGCGTTACCCGCGGGTTTGCTCACGCTAGAGGCGTACTTAAAAACATTGGACTTGGATCTATCTTCCAGCGTCGATGACCGCGCGGTGTCGCTGTCTCCGTTGACCGAAGCCGACTTAGACGGAACGTTGGCACCAGCAGATGTCGAATTGGAAAAACAAGTGGGCATAGCGGTATCGGCGGAAACCCCACTGCGGATGGAACAAGAAGTCTCGTTAATTATGGATACCAACCAAGTTTGTATCGCAGCGGACTCTACCGCGTACCACAAGGTGACGGTGCTGTCTGGCGGAGACTGTTTTGAAGACGGAGGCTGTGATTTGATGGAAACGAGCAACGAGTTTTTTATCGACAGTATTAGCGATGGCTGGTTGGATACGTGGAAAGACTATCGTTGGGTCAAACTGGACGATGGTCGAGAGGCGGTGATTTCCCGCGAATGGATGCCGGAAGTGGCACCGGCGACCAGCGGTAGCAACAGCTGGGATCAGCGTTTTGCGATTACCATTTGGTTGCCCAGTGAAACCGGAGACACAACCCTTCGGTATTACGCCCTGTGGTCGAGTGTTACCAGCATCTTAACCGATGAACTGTACGCCAATATGGTGAAAGACGGTTTGGATGACTACTACAACAATACGGTTGCCTTCGTTCGCGGAGAAGATTGCGATAAAGATCGCGATCGCGCTTACGATCGAGACGAATGAAACGGCCTGCATCAAAAACCTGATATCCTCAGCCTCGTTCCTCTTTGTACCAAAGGAACAGAGCGGTTATCGCCAACAAGGGATCCAACACGGCCAGTGGTAGAATGAGCATGAGCGCCACGTCTGAAACCAAAAAAACGAAGGCGAGAAGAAACGGGACGAGCAAGCGATCCACCACCGTGCTCAAACAGAAAGAGCGGGCGTGGGTGCGGGCACCAAAAACATAAAAGTATCCAATGATCCCCAAGGTGAGACCCAGCAGTCGAACCATTCCCTCCTCTTGTCCTTGGTACGGTGGCAACATACCCATTTGCACCTGCAGATGGGGTAGAAAGAAGAAAGTGGCACCGATGAAACCATAGGCATATCCGCATAACTCTGTAAAAACGATCAGGCGTGTTTTGGCGGAATTCGGTTTGTGAAGCCATTGAGAGAAAAAATTGGTCATGAATCAACCCCTGCGAAGAGACTGCGCAAATGCATCTTCATGATTCTATCAAATCGAATCGTCAACGAAAGATGCTTTGTATGATTCTTTTTGTGCTTGCAGAGGAAGAGGGGTAAAAAGCCACATCCAGTAATGATAAAGTCTATTTGAAGCCGCTGAGTGCGGTTTTTGAGAGTATTGGAGTGCCTCTGTGCGATAGGGATTTTGCGTTCAATGTTGAACAGTCTCAAGGCGAGAGGTTATGAAAGCAGTACAAAAACGATGCCAAAGAGCGAGGAGGAAGAGAATGGAACGATCAGCCTACGTTTTAGAATGTAAGAATATTTTATCGCGTTTGCAGACGGGTAAGAAAGTTTGGTTTTGGTTTTGCAGTGCCAATGTACAGCAATCTTTGATGCTTTCCGAGCTTTCCGCGGATCCGACGATGTCGATCTTAGCCCAGCGAATCCAATCGACCGAAGCGCCGTTGGGAGTGAGCCAATATGTTGGACTTTTGTCGGTTACCTTGGATGGTCGTGTGGAATTCATCTCCCAAAAGGCCGATATGGCGATGCTGTATGAAATATCGAACTGGTGTAAAAGGGAGATGCAAAACATTCCGGAATTGGCGGTTCTCCGCAACAGCGTCATGGTAGAGACAGCGGCGGATGGAAGCATTGCGAATCGTTTTTCCGACCCATCCTTGTGGAAAGATATTGTGGGCGCTCCGATTTTGGGAACCACCGAACACGCAATTGTGACGATGAACGAATTGGCGACCGGGCAGACGGCTTGGTTCGCTTTGAGTAAGGAAGGCAATACGCCTCGTTTGATCGTGCAACCGATTGCCAAGGATGGAGACGGGGAGAATTTTGCCCGGTTGATCAAAAATCTTGGACTCCATCAGGTAAAGACCTTGACCGGAACGGTGTTGCGCGGTTCCAAACGATTAATCTTTACCTGCTCCAAAGGAACGGGAGAAGAACAGCTATTCTTCTCTCTTCTGCAGCAGCGGTACGGCCGAGAAACAGGGCTAATCCAAACCCTCAAGCTCTTCCGCATCAAAGAGACAAAAAAGAAAGAAATTGTGCTGGATTTGCGTGAAGGCACCCGTACATCCGAAACCGAGAATTTGGAAACGCCGCAAAAAACCGCCGATGAGCGATTGCTGTCCAAACTCAAGGACAGAGAGACGGTTCTCTTTTACTTCTCCGATCATGGAGAAGGCAAGAGTCCCGTATTTTTGGTGAGCGACAACAAAGACGATCTCAAGAACAGAGCCAAATCCCTAGAGCGGGGGAGCAGGGTTTTGCGTGGTACCGTCGCGATCAACAGCAAAGGAATGATCCTCTTCCAATCGTCTAAAAAAATCGATGGTTTCGTACCCGCCTTGGTGGCATGGATTAAATCCCAGTCCAACCCGAAAGCCTACCGAGAGCTGTTCGGTGCTCGGTTCATTCAAAAGACCGCGGAGGGTATCATCAGCAAAGAGAAGAATGACCCAGCATGGGCTTCCATCGAATCCATACTGACAAAGGAGTAAGAACGATGAACACACTGGATAAAGCAAACGCAGAAGCGGTACGTTCCATCCGAAAAATATTGGTCGGGAAGGGCAAAGCGGCCGGAAATTTTTATGCCATCGCCGATGCGAAGAATACGGGTGGCCTCGCCGTCACCATGTCCGCGAAAGACCCCAAAGGTTCCAAAGTGCTGACCATGGGTAAATCCATGAAAAAAGAGGTGAAAAACGGTAAATTTAACCGAGGAACACTGCTCTTTGATCGAGAACAAAAAAAATTAATCTTCCAAATCGCCAGCGGTAATCTATCGGCGGTCAATCTCGTAAAAGCCCTAAAAAATGGTTTTGGCTCCAACGATTTGAAAACCTATTCACAGAAGGCCAAAGTCACGATGTTAGACGGGTCGGAACCGGTTCCCGCGACGCCAGAAGAAGCCGCAGAGGATATTTCCGGAGAAGAGATCACCGATGCGGAGCTGGCGGGAATTGAATTGACCGCGGAGGAACGCGCCGAACTCGATGCAGAGCAGGTCGAAATGAGTCAGCTCAACGCACAGTTGGGGGCATTTTTGAGTTTGGCGGATGATGAAAAAGCATTGGAAAGCATTGTGGACGCTTCGATCAGCGAAATCAGGCAGCTCAACGAAGAGGGGGCTTCCATGGAGCAAAAAGCCGCTGCTTTGGAGGCGATCTCTTCGATTGTAGAGTATGAAACCACAGAGTCCCCCGACAATATTTCTCCGGCCATGTTGCTCTTGCTCGAGGAAGCGACCAAGATGCAAGAAGTCATACCGGCTGCGGTTTTGGACAACGCTGCCCATATGCGCACTATTGAGGAGACCAAAGCCGAATTCTTACGTCGATTAAAGCAAGTGGGTGAGCGCCATCTCAAAGCGGAGATCAAAAAGTACAACGACTTTCCCAAAGAAGAGGAGGATGCCATCGAACTCTCCCGTGGAGACGCTGTCGATTCGGTGTATGTGTCGCTCAAAGACGCCTTGTACGCCCGGCACTTGCCCAGCGCCCGAACGATGGATGATAACACATGGGCTGCCCATTTCCTACAATCGGTCGAATCACCCGACACCCTCAAGATGGTGGAGGTTTACCACCCGGAACTGATGCGTGATTTGGTGCGAAAATGGCAGGATCTACCCTTTGACTGCAAGCAAAATCACATCGAGAACTGCCACTCTTCTTGGGAAGAGGTGAAAGGGAGGTACATCAAAACGCCCATCATCATGGAACGCTTTATCGCGTATCGAAAGAGTACGGTCGATGGTCTGCTCTCTACGCTGAGAGGACGACACAAAGTTGGCGGAAAGGAGGTGCTTTTGGCAAAATCCGTCGGCTCTCAAAATTTGACGTCGGATTACGACTTAACGCTCGCATCTTCCGATGGTTCGGGGATTGAGATCGATGCGATAAAAGAATTTAATGCCACCATCAAGGCGCGATACGGTAAACAGCCGGGGACAGTGTTTGATACCAATCTGTATGCCAAAGACTTTCTGCGCGTCAAAGATACGATTTTGAATCCGGGTGAGGAAGACGATGATTTGGCTGCCATTGAGATGTTCACGACATTGGAAACGGAAGATCAAGACATCGCCGCATTGACGAAAATGTGTCAATACATGAGTAAAGACGACTGGGATAAATACACGCAGTCCGTTACGTCACAAATTTCAGACGCGGATAAAAAGAGAGACGTAGAAAAGCAAATGCAAGAGGCAGCCAATTTGCTGACGCTCAAGAGACTGGAGATTCTCAAGCAGTTTTCTTCTGTGCCCGATGTCGCGACCGAAGACGACACCGCGATGTGGGTTGAGCTCAAGGGAAAATTAGAGGCCAAGGAGGAAGAAGCGGGTGAAGATCAGGTGGAAGCCATCGGAGACTGCATTGAAAATACGGGCTATCTCATTGCGTATCTCGCGGAAATACGAACGATAAAGGAAGAAATCGGCATGATGAAAGAGGATCCGTCCACGCCGGCTTCCGAATTGAATGCGCTGAGAACAAAGCGTGGAGAGAGGACGCAGGCGTATTCCAATCTCATGGAAGTGGTATTGGCCGGGGTAGAGCATTTCTTTGATGATGAAGTACTGGAAGCGCGCAACGACATATACATGGACAAGATGCAGTTGATTCGCGATATCCAAAATAAACACAGAAAGTTGGATGCGCTCAACGTTGACGTATTGGACGAGACGGCCATCACGGCGATCCTCACGGAAGGGGACGCGGAGCAATTTAACAAGAGCGATACGCCGATGGCCAAAAAGGAGTGGCTTCGACTCAAATCCGATTCGCTCAAAGAGCAGGCAAAAAGAATGCTCGGAGAGGCCAACTTCTTCGCGGCGGAGGCCTATCTCAGCGAAGGACCTCTACAGCACATTGTGTTTGGTAACCAGTCCGGAAATCTCGCGGCGATGGAGCGGCTCAAGCCCGAGCACTTCTTGGAGTCGGTCAACGAGCAAACGGGTGACTTTATGAAGGATATCGGTCATCACGGTCACGACAGCGGCGAAGCGTTCATTCAAACGGCCAAATATCTTTCGCGCATGTTTGAAGGGATTGTAAAGTTGAACGGTAAAATGGCGGATCTATCCGATAAAAATTTTGAGGACATTCCCAAGCAGGTCGGTTGGAGAGATGCCGGAAGTATGAAGGCAGAAATCGAAGCGGAGTTGATGCCGATTCGCGGTGCCAAGGGGCAATATGCGACCATGGGGGACGCGGAGAAGTATACGGTTGGCAAAGAGATCGGCGCGAGAATCTATGGATCGGACGCCGTATCCGATTTGGTGAGCAAGGTCTTGGCGATGAATGCAAAGCTCAATGCGATGGTGCGTCAAGAAATCGACATGCGAAGCAATCAGATCGGTTTGAAGTATCAAGAGGGATAGCGATCCCGTATATAGGTAACAATTGCAGTTGATGTTCTTAGATCTTGTGTCGTCATGAACAGTCTCGGATGTTTTTTGAACAAAGAGCGAACCAAATCGATGGATTTTGGATACATTACTCGTCACCATGTTTTATCGTCATGATGGGTTTGGGAGATACGATGCTGAGACGAATTTTATTGCTGCTATTTTTTATCGCGACGTTTCCCAATGTCGCTTCGGCCCAAATTCGTTTGGCTGTCTTGGAGTTTCGGGGGGTAGAAGTCAAAGAGTCTCTTCTTCGGGTTTTATCCGACAAGGTGCGGTCGGGGGTCTTGCACGTGAGCCAAGGACAGCAGATTCGAGGAGAGAAACTCATTATTATGACCCGCGAAAATATGCAGCAGGTGCTACAAGACCAAGGACTTTCGGCGGAGGATTGTAAGGGTGAATGCGAAGTGCAACTCGCAAAGAACATCGGTGCGGACTACGTGATTTCCGGGGAACTGATACGACTCGACGAGCTGTATGTCTTAACGGTCAAGATGCACGAGACGCAAGACAGCAACCTTTTGGGAAGTGAGACGGTGGAGACCGAACAAAAAAGAGAACTCCTGTCCGGAGCCCAGACCTTGGGTTCACGCATCTTTCAACGTGCTTTGAAACTGGGAGATTTATCTTCCATGCACTCCGATTCTTTACAGACGGGTTTTTCAGGCGGGGAGGATTCCGATTGGAACATCAACCCGTCTCAAAAAAAGAGCATCATACAATTTGAGAGCGACCCCGAAGGCGCCGCTGTTTTGCTCAACGGCAATCTCATCTGCAACAGCACACCGTGTTCAAAGGCCATCGACGGGGGTCGCTACAAGGTAAGCATTCAGAAAGAGCGGTACTTCCCATGGGAAGATACGCTGGTGACCGGTCGAACCAAACGTCTTTTGGCCGAGCTACGGCCTACCTTTGGTTATCTACAAATTCCATCTAACCAGTCGGGTATACGCCTTCTCCTCGACGGAAAACAAGAATTAACCATCCCGCTTCAGACGTTGGAAATCGATGCGGGTCTTCATAAAATCACCGTAAACGACCCTTGTTTTCAAGGGCCGGATTATACCTTTCAGCTCAAAGCGGGTCGAACCGAGCGTATCGAGAATTACCCCATAAAGGCACGGCGATCCGGGATAGAGGTGTCGGTCAAGGACCAAGACGACAACGATTTATCGGCCAGTGTTATGGTCGATGGCCAAAGAATCGGAATCAGTCCGGGTACCTTTGAAGTCCCATTGTGCTCGAAGGAAATCTTGGTTGAATTCAAAGAAAAGCAAGAGCGGCAATCGTTACGCCTCAGAGAAAAACAAGTCAAGAAAGTCGACTTGGTCTTGGCCATTGCCAAGCGTCGTGACAAAGCGACAACCAAACGGTCGGAACCCAGAAATATACCGAGGCGAACGTTCAAAAAGAAGAAAGTAAATCCACAACAGGCGCGGATCCGCGAAGCGACGCACGAGAAAATGCTTGAGCTGATCAGTATGTATGAGGAAACCTTAGAAAACCCTGAAATCCAGGGTCACAAGCGAGCGGAGCTAATCTTTCGGCTTTCCGAAAAATATTTTGAGGAAGGACGCTACTACCACTCTCTCGAGGAGGAGGACTTTCAGGTTCGATACGAAGAATGTCAGAACACAAGAGGGTGTGACGTCAATCGGCTTCAATCGGACAATGCACGGAGTTCCTCTTGGAAACAAAAGGCCATCAACAGTTACACAAGTGTTTTGCGCGACTACCCCACCTACCCGCGATCGGATGAGGTTCTTTTCTATCTCGGTTCGGCGTATTTGGACATGGAACAAGAAGATCGCGCCGTCAGACAGTTTCAGCGGCTCGTAAAGGAATACGCCAGAAGTCGATATCTCACGGATGCATATGTAAACATCGGAGAATACTACTTTGACAACCAGAGCCCTCTTCGTGCTCTCAAGGCCTACAAAAAGGCCACAGAAGACCAATCGTCTTCGAAGTATGGCTTTGCCCTGTACAAACTCGCATGGTGCTACTACAACGTTCAAAATTATGGCGAAGCGATTGAAACCATGAAACGCGTTATCGCCTTTTCAAAATCGGGTGCTCGTCAGGGTGACAAAAGAAAGGTCATTCTCTACGAAGAGTCGCTCAAGGATATCGTACGCTTCTTTGCGGATGCGGGCGAAATGGATGTGGCCTACCGCTATTTCAAAAAACAACGCCGTCCGGAACTCATTTTGTCCATGCTCCGAACCTTGGGAGCCACCTACTTTGAAGACGGTAAATTTTTACAGGCAATCAAAACCTATCGTCGCCTGATTGCAGAGGATAAAAACTCTCCGAGCGCGCCCAATTACCAAAAGCAAATCATCAATGCCTACAAGCAGATGGGCAAAAAAGACGATACGCTCAAAGAGATTTCAAGACTGCGAAAAGCATACGGCAAAGACTCTTCTTGGGCACGGGCCAACTCGTCCAATGCAGATGCACGAAGGCAAGCCCGTGCGTACTTGGAAGAGGCTCTTCGGCAAGCGGCGAACTCCTATCACAAAGAGGCCCGGAAGCTGGGTAACAGTGGCCAGGCGGTTACCATCAGTCTTCAGGCCGAAAAGGCATATCGCATATATCTCAACGACTTCCCGTCGGAAAAATGGTCTTACGACATGCGCTACGCCTTTGGAGAGCTGCTTTTCGACTTGGGGGACTATTATAAAAAGAAGGGTTTAAACAGCAATTCGGATGGAAACGTTGTGAAACGGTATTACTCGGATGCCTTCGATGAGTATTCCAAGGTGGTGCAAATCGATCCAAAGGGTAAGTATGCCCAAACCTGCGCGGGAGCCGCCGTGTTCGCGGCTCTGGAGATGGTGAAGCGCGAGGAGAAAGAAGGCCTCATCAAGAAGAGGAGGAGTGCCACGGACTTGGATATCGTAGAACTCTCTCCGTGGGAAGAGAGGCTTCTGATCAGCATGCAAAACTTTGCAAAGGCACATCCAGCATCCCGAGATAGCATCGACTATCTCTACGAGGCCGGAGAACTACTCTTTTCAAAGAATCGTCTCGACGAAGCCGCGGAAAGGTTCCAGCAGGTCATTGCGATACGCCCCTCGTCCAAACAGGCTTCCAGCGCGGCAATCGGTATAGCCGATGCGCTGGCTTTCCGTGGGGGGGCCTACTTCCAGAGGAAGGATTACGCGAAAGCCCTCAAGGATTACCGTGCCCTCGAGCAGGCAGCCCAATCTTTTTTCGATCAAAAAGGATTGGGAAATGCGTCTTTTAAACAAAAAATGAAGGGGTATACAACCCTTGCCCGCGAACAGATTCGAAAAATCTCCGCTTCGCAGCGCTAATGCGGTGTGTGCAGATGGATCGCACACATACGCAAATGGATAGACCCAAGGGAGTGTTGTGACCCGATCGCGTTTCGATTGTGTGCGGAAAGCACTGCGTTGTCCGAAAAGAGCTCGTCCGGCGCCGTCATCCATTCAGATCTTTTGAACAAAGATTTGGAACTGGATATACTAATGATGTATCGTTTGAGAGTTTTATGTTGCGTTTTGTATTCACCGTCTTTTTGGTCTTCTTGTTTTGTTTTCCGAAAAATGCCATGGCGGAAATCCGCTTGGCCGTTTTGGAATTTCGGGGGGTTGGGGTACAAGATTCCCTTCTTCGCGTTTTGTCCGATAAGGTTCGTTATGGTGTATTATCGGTGAGTGACGGGCAAAAGATCAAAGGGCAAGAACTCATCATTATGACCCGTGAAAACATCCAGCAAGTACTTAAAGATCAGGGCAAAACCGGGGAAGATTGTCGCGGAGAGTGCGAGGTTGAGCTCGCCCGAAACATCGGAGCGGACTACGTCATCTCCGGAGAGTTGTTGAACATCGACGAGTTATATGTACTCAGCGTGAAACTACACGAAACGGAAAGGGGCAATCTCCTCGCCGGAAAAGACGTGGAAACCGAAAAAAAACGAGAACTGCTCTCCGGAGCCCAGCAAGCGGGTGCCCAGGTTTTTCAAAAAGGATTAAAGATCAAAAGGAATGCTGCAGCGAAGCAAGATGATGGATTTCAATCCGGTTTCGCCGGAGAAGAAGAGGCAAGCTGGAGCATGGACGAAGGCAGTAAGAACGTTGTCGTATCCTTTTCCAGTAATCCAAAGGGCGCCATTGTTTTACGAGATGGAGAAGTGATTTGCTCGTCTACACCGTGCTCCAAGAGCATTTTGACGGGCAAGCATCGTTTTAGTATTCAAAAGGAGCGCTACTCTTCTTGGAGCAAGACGGTTTCGGTATCGAAAAAGGTTTCGTTCAACGCAGAACTCGTACCGAAGTTTGGGTATCTCGACGTGACCGCGAAGGTGGAGGGGGTGCAGGTATTTCTCGACGGAAAGAAGATCGGTACCACACCCATCCGAAAATATGAAACCAATCCTGGGAAACAAAGAATTACCATTCAAGATCGGTGTTACACAGGACAAGAATATCGCTTTGAAGCGAGAGCCGGCAAAACAGAAAGGGTTGATTACCCTTTGAAGCCTCGTCCCGCCTGTATAGATGTCTCGGTTGTCGATCAAGACGGTAACGATTTATCCGCAGAGATTTACATCGATGGCAAGTACAAAGCGGAAAGTCCGAATCGCTTACAGATTCCGGTGTGCTCCAAAAAACTATTGGTCACATACAAAGGTTCTGAGCAGTCTAAATCACTCTCCCTTGTCGAGAAGCAGGTCAAAGACTACAAGATTGTCTTCAAAAAAGACAAACCCAAAAAGTCGGATCAAGCCTCTTTTTCTTCTCGGAGCACGTCTTCGGGCGGAGTCGGTCTGAACTGCAAAGAAATCTTGGAGTTGAAGTCTTACAATACACGAAATGATATCATCATAAAAATGATCTTGCAGGGCAGCGACCGGAATAACGCGGCAGAGGTTGCGGCTTGTCTGCAGCGGAACGGCGCTCCCGCGGACATCATTGCGGCCGTAAAAAAACGGGCGGAGGCGGGCCAGGGTTCTTCGTCATCCGATCGGGAATCATCGTTTTCTTCGGATCGTGAAAACGTCTTCGACGGAGAACGTCCGGAAAAAATTGAGGTTGCCCGAAACAACCTTAAGTCCAATAAACCTGCGAACGCGTCTTATTTGTTCTATGAGATGCTCAAAAATAATGAGTATCC
>JAYYRF010000144.1:0-7033 GCA_036127535.1 Myxococcota bacterium
TCTATTCCGCGTTAAGTGAATCTAATTTCGGTTGTGAAAGGATTTTCTTTTCAAGCCTTTCCGCAATCGATTCTCCAAGGATTCGATTGCCTTTTTGGGTCATATGATTGCTGTCTACGAGGATGTCGTCCGTCGGATAGCCCCTGAGGGTCGGCCAAGCATCCAAATACTCTGCGCGATCGTCTTGCTGGGCGAGTTCTTGCAACATCTTGGTGTAATCGACAAAGGAGGAGCCAACCTCTCCGCTTTGGGCGAGGCGCGGTTGAATATATTCTGTGATCAGTAACATTCGCTGATCGGATCTAAGCTTGGTGATCATAGATTGTATATTCCACCGAGCATCTTGTGGGGGGACGTTTGAAACGACCTTTGTAATCGGAGTTGGAGTGCGGAGGAATAATCCACCACCAACGAACAATCTGCTTTGGGAGGTTAAGTTTTGGATCGTGGTCAAACCGCTTCGCCAGTTCTTCATCAACTCTTCTCTTTCTTTGCGTGTAAGAGGATGTTCTTGGGTAAGGAGATCGTTAACGCCAATATAGGCAACGACCCAATTGGGTTGGGTTTCTTTGAGTACCTGTGAAAAAGTTTGTGCAATCAGATGTGTGTCGAGTGCACCACGACCATAATTATAGGTTGTAATGCTTTGTTCAGGAGCCTTTCTGTCACACAAGATTCCGTGCGCTTGCCCTGAAAAGAACATTTCAGGGCGTTCGCGGAACTGTTTAATCCCACCAGTAGATGAGCCTCCCACATAGAGTAAGCTGGTGTTTTGAGCACTTTCTTCCGGTCCGCATTCTCCTTTCCACGTTCGAGCAACGAAGGCTTCTCCATCCTCTGTTTGGAACTGAAAACTGAGATTTTCGATGCGCCACGCTTGATCGAGATAGCTGCTTCGAATGAGAATTTCCAAAGATAGGGGGATACAGAGCAGCAAGAAAAATAAGGAGTCTGCGGTGGCTCTTGCATGGTTGTGCCGCAGAAAGGATACGGAAGAGGATAGGATCAAAATACGCCACAATACGGCGGGAAAGAACCCATATTCCCAACCAAGCGCGGCGAGCATTCCCATTGCTGGTACATCCCAAAGAAGCCATTTCCAGCTCGGTATACCCTTCTGTACAGCGATACGGGCAGGCAATGCGACAAAGAGTACGCCCGGGATGATGCTTGTGCTGAAAACGAACCGACTCGCGCTCATAGATACGACGACGGAGAGTATCAAGATACCCCAAAACCAACGATTTTGAAGAACGGACGCCTCGGACGCTTGTTCCGACGCGACCACGGTCGCTGTATCGTCCATCGCAGGGATATCTTCCTCATTTTGCGGGATGGACACCTCTGCTTTTTCTTCCTCCTGGCTGCCTTCTTTGGGGTCTACGGCTTCCGGCTTCGGTTGTAGACCCATTCGCAGGGACAAAAGAGACCAAAAGAAGAGGGGAAACCAAGCGATGCAGAACGCAACTTGGGCAAGAATAAAGCTTTGGGTTTTCCCCAGATAGAGCCGCTCAACCCATTCGATCCATATCGATAGAGGTAGCGAGCCCACACGCAGCGGAGGAATGATGAGTAGGCTCATCAAAAGGAGTGCCAAAATAGGGTTCCTCGCACGTAGCAAAATTACGCTCATCGCAATGCCAACGAAGAGGCCCCATAGCATTCCCACACCGGGCAAACGGCTATCGACAGCCCAAGTTCGGTAGTCTTCTTCAATCAGAACGTTTCCGGAGACATCGACAGCTTTGATGTAAAATATGCGAAGGTCGCTTCCTATGGCCGTAATTTCCAATCTTGCTTTTTGTGGGCCGCTCATTTTGTATTCGTGGCCATCAGAGAGGACGTAAACACCGTCCTCTTTGAATAAAAGTCGATAGGAGCCGGTTCCCTTTGTCGTAATCCAAGAACTGTTGGGAAGAGAGGAAAAACGTTTTGGCTCAAGACCGAGGACAACGGGAACGTTGCGATTACCGATATCTTGCATCAATTTTATGTTGGCTTGTCCGCTATCCGGCGCCAGTAAGAATTCGACTTCTTTTAAATCGGGTTGTCGATCGAAGCTGAGTTTGTCCGATGCGTGGAAGGCGATTAACGACAAGGTTAGTGCACCATCGACGACGTGGGTACCCCGACCCAGGGTCGGGTTGTCCATACTTTCGTTCATCCCGGGGGAGACGACGTGCCAAATATCACGGTTTATGGAACGTGGATGTACAAAATGGGATCCGTGTTGTTTGGCGAGGTGTTTTCCGGCAAACGCAACAGATGCGGTAAGGATGATGCAAAAGACCAAACGTGCCCAAATGGGAATGGTTAGACTTTTCGAGGACTTCTCTTTGGTATCCCTCGGATTCTCTTGGATTTCTTCTTGTGTTTCGCTCACGATCATTTCTCCGGAGAGCGGAAGTCGTACCCCGAGCGTTGGAGCTCTTGAATAAAACTCGGGTCAAGAGTCATCTGTCTACTTTTGCCCGTGCGTTCTTTACGGAAGTCCTTCCAAAATTGATACAATGAATCGACAACTTTTTTATGTTCGTGGGACACGAGTTTATCTTGCAGTGGATCTTCATCAATATTGTACAGGCAGCGCGCTACTTCTCCCGGTTTACGAGGGGGAGAGAGTTCAGCGGGGCCATCGCAACCGATTTCATGCAGGAGTAATGACCATGGAGGCGCGATGACGGCTCCAGGCATATCCCCGATTGGCTGCGCCACACCTCCCTCTGAGATAGCAACGGAGCGTATACTTTTGGACTTGCCTTCGATAATGGGCATGATGGACGTTCCATCGATACCGCTCGGTTGTGTCGCTCCAATGTAATCCAAGATGGTCGGAAGGATGTCCACGTGTGAAATGAGAGCCGAGATTTTTTCTTTTTTACCGCTAAAACCAGGTGCCTTGATGATAAACGGCACATTGATGACGGAATTGTAAAATGATGCTCCATGAAGGAGTTCGTTGTGATCGCCCAAAGACTCTCCGTGGTCAGCGACTAAGATCCACATCGTTTTATCGAATCGCTTGCGATCTTTTTGGGCTTGGATGAGTTTTTCGATGTCTTTATCCATCCGAGCTACACCATCGCGGTAATGGTTCTTGTAAAGTTGAAGCGCCTCTGCTCCTCCTTTGTTGAGAAGGTCGTGTACCGGATCGTTACCGTGAATGTCCACCACGCCTTTTTGCTTCGTTCCACCGGCCATACCGGGCATAGCGACGTTCGGTGCGAGACGATTTTGATTTTCGTGACCCGCTTCCCACAGCAGCTGGGTTAGACCGGTTTTATCTTTGTCAGCATCTTTGTTGGTGATGACGAAAGGATAATGAGCGGTTCGGTCGTGGAACATCAGAAATATCGGTTTGTTATCCTCTTGTTGTGAGAGCCAAGTAACGGCGGGATCTGCAGAAGCACCATCTCCTTCTAAAACCGGTTCTTCATCGGTCGGCTGATAGCGCCCGTCAGGAGTAGATCGTGGAGCGGTTGTAAGTTCCATGCGCTGAAAACCGCGGTGTAGTCCATAATCGGGTCGAAAACCGGAAGCGGCATCCATTGTGAAGGCGGCGGTTTTATAGCCGTAGTAACCGAGAACTTCGGGTAGTGTGGGAAGATCCTTGGTGAGGCCTTTGTCCCATCCGGTTACGCCGGTACTTGCGCCAAAATGACCCGTTAACATTGCGGTTAGGCCGGCAAGTGTAAAATTCGATGCAGCATACGTTTGATCGAAAAGGTAACCTTCATCGGCCAGCGAATCGATATTGGGGGTTGGGCTCGGTGTTAGACCGTAGGCTCCTACATAGTCTTTGCGCAAGGAGCAGACAGAAATCAGAATCACATCGCAATCACTGCATGCAGCACTTGAACTCGCCGACTTTTGCTCGGCGGGTGGTTCGGCGGTGGTGAGTTGGGGGCCCGCCTTTACAACATCAAGTGTTTTCGGCTGTTGTGGTACACCGGGCTGATTCACCGGTGGATTTTGACCGGGGTTCACATCCAGTGGAGGAAGGGCTTGGCGTTCTCCATTGGGAGGAGGTGGTGGGATATTGGGATCTTGGGAGGAGGCCGCTGCCTGTTTTGGCTGTGGGGTGTCTTGTGTGGATTCGCTTTCTCCACAGCCGATCCACCCAACGATTAAACCGAGCATTATCCCGTTTTGCATTTTCTATCCTCCGAAAAGAGTCGTATAATCGAATTCTAACCGATTCTACTGTGTGGTTCATCTATTCAGCAGCAGACTTGATCCGTTTATGGAAAATTTTCATTGCGAATGCTAAGGAATACCTCAATGGTGAGATAAAAACGTGGAAGATTCCTCAACCTATGACAACATTCAAGGCCTTACGAATTTCATTTTGAATATATTTTTTCGTTCAATTGAAGTGGGCGGTTTGGAAAACATCCCAACGGAACGGGGAGGGCTCTTGGTCGCTTGGCATCCCAACGGAATGATTGATCCGGCTTTGATTCTCGGTCGATTCCCATATACGTTGGTGTTCGCTGCACGACATGGATTGTTTCAGTGGCCGGGTTTGGGATCGATGATGCGATCGATCGGTGCCGTTCCAATGTACCGAAAGCGGGATTTGCTCCATATGCCGCCGACGGTCCGCGAACAAAAAAATCAGGAAAGTTTGGATTCGATGAGCATGGCCATTTCCGCAGGTCGATTTTCGGCTATTTTTCCGGAAGGCGTATCTCATGACTCATCATTTGTTCGAGATCTCAAACTCGGTGCCGCACGGGTATACTACCGCTCACGCATGTTCAGCGCAGATGGTGTTCCACCGGTAATTATTCCGGTCGGACTTCACTATGACAAAAAGCATGCGTTTGGTTCCAATGTCTTGGTCGTCTTCCACCCTCCGATTTCGCTGCCCAAAGAATTGGATATCACGCCACCGGATGATGAGCAGGATGAGGATAAATACGCAAGGGAAGTAGCGCTCACCGAACACATTGAAAAAGTTCTCACAGAAGTCGTTTTATCGACGGAGAGTTGGGATCTACACTTTTTATTCTTTCGGGCATCCAAACTAATTCATGCGGAGCGTGCCATGCGTGCAGGACGTTTACCTTCGTCTCCGACCATGAAAGAGCAAGTGTTGGGAATGGCTCGGATTTGGACGGGCTATCAACATCGAAATCAGACGCATGAGCCCGAACTACAAGTTCTCCGAACGGATTTATCTTTGTATATCTCTCACTTGGACTCCATGGGTATCGAAGATCACCAGCTTGATTTGGAACCGGATTGGTTAACCTTTCGCATCATCCTTCAGTTGGCAGCACATGTTTGTCTACTGGTATTCGTATTGCCGCCATTTTTAGTTTTGGGTTACATCATCAATTATCCAACGGCTTTCATATTGAACCAACTCGCCGAGTCTCTCTCTGAACGAGGCAAAGATATCGCTTCGGTTAAGACCTTTGGCGGAGTGGTTTTGTTTCCGCTTACATGGCTGCGTTGGTCGCTTTTATCCTCTTGGGGGTACACACAAAACGTTTTGGACCAGATGTCGAGTAATCATTGGGCCGCATTCTTTTTGAGTTTCATATTTTGTGTTTTTAGCGGACTGATCGTCTTGAATTATACTCGTTTCTTCAGACGAACTTTTTTGGCGATACGATTGCGATTTACAAAGGTTTCTCGTAGTACCCAACTGGCTCGCATGCGCAAACAGCGCTCGCTGTTATACGATCAAATTATCGGACTCAGTCAGGGATTGGAGCTTCCTGAGATGGACGATTTCCGTTAGATCGAACTGCCTTTGGAAATACGAGGGTAGGAATCTTCTGTATGTTTGACCCAAAATTTAAGGCTCAAAACCATCAGATGGTCTCAATCGATGCAACGGTAACGGACTCAGCGATGACAACACAGTTTAGCTCAACCATTGGTAAAAGACCCACCAAGTAAGTTCAACTCTTCAATGGAAAGAATTCCTCGATATGGCCGCCAGATGTTCGAACCTGTTGAATACCGCTTGACCGCATCGTTTTTCGTTCTTCACGGTATATTCGAAAATGTACTAATTAAGTGTGTTTTCGTTTTGATTTTGCTTTGTTTTTTCACCTCGTTACATTAATTGGATAAACTAGTGTATATCCAGAGACACCATGACCAAATCCCATCACAAGCAGCAAGACCTGGCGCCCAGTTTACAAGAGGATTCATCTTCTCAGCAATCATCTCAAAAGAATGAGCGTCGCAATCCGTTTATGCAGTTTTTACAAGACAGCGGAGACTGGATCGCAGATCGCTATCAGTCTACAGCATCTGGAATTGGCGATTTTGCACAAAACGTAGGAAACTCAGCAAAGGATCTTTGGGAAGTCATTACGGAAAGTTCTATCTCGATGGGAGAAAATGGACTATCGGTGGATACCGATCTGGACGAAGTTCTCGATATTTTACCGGATAGCCTGGGCGTATCCCTCAATCGAGAAGCGTCTGACAACCGCGCAAATATTCATTTGGCCAATGATGGAACCATCACGATTCAATCCGCTGCGTTGGCTATACAGGCGGTCAACCTGAATGGCATTACGATGAATTCCGGTATGCTCAAGCAGGTGACGGTCACAGTACGGCGTGAAAAGAATGGGCTCATTCCAACGATCGATCCCGAAAAATCCGAAATAACGATTCAAGTCGCCCAAGTGGAAGGTAATCAAATCCAGTATCAGACGGGTGAAGATACACTGGCCGCTGATCGCGTTGTTCTCAACAACGTCCACGTGGTGGCGACGGGTGGTAAAGCACCCTTTGATCCCCAAGCATCCGGAACCGTGCAGTTCAATGTTGCTTCAGCACAAGTGTCCGGGTTTTCCGGTTTGGGTGCAAGTAGCTCGAGCATCAGTACAGAGGGTCTACAGGGGAATATCGGAGAGAAAAACGGTTCAATCAGCGCTGCGGCCATGCAAGCAAATAATTTAAATTACCAAGGAAGCCAGGTTGCCTCTGCTTCTTTGAACAGTGTGCAAGGTAGCTTTTCTCCAACGGCTTCCGGAGCGACACAAGCAAATGTTTCTGCTGG
>JAYYRF010000145.1:0-18497 GCA_036127535.1 Myxococcota bacterium
ATTTGCGACTTCTTCCGTAGAGGGAGACGTATCGCGAATCATTTGCATGACGTCCTCAGAGGTGGCATAGCGGTTCTCCGACATCCACACGCGAAGCTCTTTTTGGGATCGTCTTTTTCAAGCCACCTTGGCCATGATGGCTTTCATATGACGGTTACTGCCTTTCTTCATCAGCAAATCATTTTTGACGATTTCAAAGCCGCTGTCTTCGAGGAGGGACAAGAACGGTTTTTCGTAGGTGACCTCACCAAAGTGTATGGTCGTAAAGCGTACGAGAAGAGGTTTAACAAACTCCCAAAAACGCGTTTTCTTTGCCTCAAAGGTTTGGGTGAAGCAAACCAGGCCACCGGCATCTAAGCAGCTTTTAATTACCTCTAAAGCCTTTTTTTGATCGGGTAATAGCATAAAGCTGGCACTAAAATATACCGCGTCGTATTTTTCGTTTTGATCGAGCGTATAAACGGACTGTTCCCGCACATTTATGTATTGAGAGAGATTTTCTTCTTCGATTCTCTTTCGACACGCCTTGAGATATTGGGGGTCAATATCGATACCCATCACGTTCATTTTACGCTTAATGATTAAGTCTGAGTTCGAAATCAGAGATGATCCTGTACCAACACCAACATCCAAGACGCGACTTCCCTCTGGGAGGGAAGAGAGAATGTTTCGGTACCATTTTTTTGAAAGGGGATGAAAAATTGTATCATAAATCCAAGCTCGCATGTACTTTCTCACAATTGCCGTTATCAAAAATTACAGAATCATAGTATTACATTTGAGGAAAAAATGCTCAACAAAGAACGTATTATTGACACAAGGAGACAGATCAGAGACTTTGGCCAATGACCAGTGTAATGCTTTCGATAAGGGGCAAGGCATACATCCATATCATGTCAGGAATAAAAGTATGACGCATTGGCGCGGTTGGTATCTCTTAGACGAAACAAGCAGTTCAATCGCTCTAAAAACGTTTGGTGAGCATTTTGATCACCAGTGAATAAATTCAATTGTGTCGAATCGGTGAGGTATAATTAATCAGACGGAGAGTCTATGCTGGATTGGATGACTTGGATGCCCGCTGGGGCGAATATGGACGATGGGTTGATATTTGCAGTCACGTTGTGGACGATTCACCAAGTGTTTGCCGTTGGCACATCTGTATTCTTCAATCTGATGCATACAAATAATTGGTTTTCCGCGTATCGGTTTGCTGACGGAAGAGCACCGCCGAATCCCTTGTACCGTTCAGCGTGGAAGGAGTGGGTTTTAAACCATATTTTAATCTTGCCCGTTTTTATGGGGTTGGTTTTATACCCTTTATTCGTTATGCGTGGTGGGAACATGACGATGCCATGGCCTAGCCCATTGGAAGTTATGATTCACATTGCTGTCTGCGTGTTTGTCAATGAAACCATTTTCTACTTCAGCCATCGCTTCTTACACAGCAAGAAAATGTTTCGGTTAATCCACCGCAAACACCACGCTTTTCGTCACGTTCGACCCGTTTGTAGTGAATATGCACACCCCTTCGAAAATGCCCTCAACTTATTGGCCATGTACGCGGGGTTAGTCTTTATGGGGAGTCATTTTTTGACGTGGGGTATATGGGTAGCCATTCGGATTTATGAAACCAATGATGGTCACAGTGGATATGAGCATATCGATTCGGCATCACGCCATGCTTACCATCATCTCTTTCCGACCAAGGGGTGCTACGGTACGGCATTGGGATTTTGGGATTGGTTGCTGGGTACGGATAAAAATTGGCGGGAATGGAAATCCAAACGGGAAGGACGAGACATCGCTTGAAGTGTGAAAAAGAATATCTTCGCAGAGCGCACTCGGATAAGTCATCATCGCAATACAGCGTCGATCCCTTATTGATGTCCAAAGAGAAGCAAAGAGATCCGATGCGACGGGATGTACTTTTTCTATAGTACGGTTTTCTACTGTAAAAGAACATGGCACGTTAACATCCCAACCGTCCTTCCGTGTACTCAAGTAATGGAGGATCTATGCTTAAGTTCACTTTTTGTTTCTATTTGGATGTCGGTCGGATGATGGGTATACAGAGGGGCTTACCGAGCTTGACAGTATGCTGGTAAAGATGGCCAACACGTCTGGTACACAAACAGATTCCTTGCTCGCCGAGACGATTATCGTGGTGATGTCCGAGATGGGGCGTACGCCGAAGTTCAATGCTACGGGAGGCCGAGATCATTGGTCTTACACCTCTGTTATGCTTATTGGCAATGATATTGCGGAAGGCCGGTCTTTGGGTGGCTATACCGAAAACTTTTCAGGAATTGGTTTTGATCATCGTACAGGTGTATTAATGCCTGATACCGTTGGGGTATCTGCTTTTGATTTTGGGGCGACCGTATTGACGCTGGCAGACATGGATCCGGCCAGCGTACTCTCGAATGCCCGCCCCTTTGAAGGAGTGCTTCGATGAGATGATGCCGAGAGACGATTCCTTTTGTGAGAATTGGAATTGATTTCGCGCGTGTGTCCGTAGACAATATGTTCCTTTGAATGTCTAGGACAACGTACTTCTGTGCATAGAGGTGGCTCGTAATTCACATCTTTATTGTGAAGTTCGAGCGGTCTTGGTATATTTTAAGCCTTTAAACCTCAACGTTTTCTATCCTCTCTTAAGCGGCAATTAAGGTCATCATGATTCAATATTTTTTATTCTTCTTCATCGCTTGTCACTCAGACTCCAAGACCTCGGTAGAGGCACCGGACTCCCCCAGCACGATCTCTGTGCAGTCTGCGTCTGATCATGCCGCATCAAACGCGACAGCAAAGTCTAATTCTACGAGTTCAGAGACGAAAAGCGATGAGGGAAATGCGATCGCAGAAACGTCTGACGCCGCGACAGACCGTCCGGACAACACCAAAGAAGATTCTTCGACTCAAACCGAGCGGCAAGTCAATTCGAGTCATAAAGCCACCAATGATATCGGTGCCCAAAAAATAGGAAGTCCGAATGCAACCGGCGATGTGTTTATCGGCTATAATCATTTGGGAGAGAAAGGCTCTTTGCCCAATCGCTGTGTCTTATGTCGTCGTATGAATACCCCAAAAGAGGTTCGGTTTTTAAAAAAATGCAGGGCACAAGGTGGGGAAACGCATTCTTGCTACTGTATTACACAACTTTGTAGCGTGAAAATAGAGATGCAATAGCTTCCGTCTACACAATTTTTGTACCATTATACCTTGCGTTTGTATTTTCAAATGAGCATTTATACATGCCCTGGTGTGGTGCACAAGAGACTCCACGACAAGTACGGCAACACACATGCCCGAGTACGCGCTCGTTTTTTTCGTTTTCAATGGACGTCTATCCATTACAAAAATTCGTTGTTACGAATCGGATCTTTTATAATACATCCACCATAAAAAATTTTCCAGCGGGAGAAGGTTTTGATTCGAGGAAAAATAGTTGTTGTCACCGGCGGCCGTAGAGGACTTGGCCGAGTCATCATCGAACGCTTATTGGAAAACGGCGCTCGGGTTATTGCTACGAGTCGGAGTTGGAAAATGGATGAAAGCCAGTCCGCACCTGAGGAGGGGGAAATGGTGCGTCTTCCCTTGGATGTTTCAAATCCCGAACAGGTACGGTCTCTTTTCTCTTGGATCGAAACGCGTTTGGGAACCATCGATGTCTTGATCAACAATGCTGGAGTCGGGCACTTCTTACCGTTGGATGAGACGACGTTTGAGCAATGGCAAGAGATGATATCGACCAACCTGACCGGTCCATTTTTGTGTACCCAATCCGCCTGGCCGCTGTTAAAAAATCGCGGTGGCGGTCGAATTATCAATATGGGATCGATCTCCGGAAATATTCCTCTCCCCAACAACGGAGCGTATGGAGCGAGTAAATTTGGTTTGCGCGGCTTGAGTTTTATTGCTTCGGAAGAGGGGGAGAGTGTCGGGATACGTGTAACGTTGCTCTCTTTGGGGGCGGTTTATTCGGATATTTGGACGGATCGAGACGGGTTCTCTCGCGATGATATGCTTCCGTCTTCTGCGGTGGCGGATGCGATTTCCTATATTGTCGATGCACCGCTTTCTCATCGCATTGAAGAACTCAAGTTATGGCCACCAAAGGGGGTTTTATGAAAAAGAGCACCGCAAAGGTTGCATTGGTTACCGGTGCGGCCGGTGGTATTGGCCTTTCGATCGCACAGCACTTGCATTCGATGGGGATCTTGGTGGCCATGGTCGATATCAAACCCGAGGTTCAAGAACAGGCCGCAAAGATATCAGCCTATGCCTATCAAGCTGACATTTCGAAATCTGAGGAAGTAGGAAGAGTCATCTCCGTTGTGCAAGAAGAGTTGGGAGATCCCCTTATTTTGGTCAACTGTGCAGGTGTGGGCGGTCCTTTCCATCGTGCAGAGGATGTGCAAGAGTCTGAATGGGATTGGATTATGAACGTGAATTTAAAGGCTGTTTTTCTTTTTACATCTTTATTATTGCCAGCCATGAAGTCCAGTGGGTTCGGTCGCATCGTCAATATTGCGTCTATCCAAGGCCTTTTTGGTTCTGCTCGCTCCTCGACCTATGTGGCGAGTAAGCACGGAATGATTGGATACACCAAAACAATTGCGGCTGAGGCCGGACCCTTCGGCGTCACGTGTAATGCAATTTGCCCTGGTTATGTGGAGACGGGCATGGTTACCCAGGATCGTAAGATTGATCAGTATACACAGCGCGTAATCGCCAAAAGTCCGGTAAAAAGGATTTCTTTGCCGTCCGAAATTGCACGGGTGGTTTTGCATCTAATTGACGACGAGGCTGGATTTATCAATGGTAGCAGTATCGTGGTAGATGGTGGTTTGTCCGCGCACCTTGGTATAACGTAATGTCGAGAGGCAATACCTTGTTTGACTGGATAATCACAGAATATTACGCGGGTGATTTGACAGTTCGCCTTTGATTTTGTATGATACATCCATGACTTTTATTTCGACCAACGCCTTGAACCAAACCAGCTGCTGTCTATGCTGCTGCTGTTGCCGTGCGTCTGGGGTTGAGTCAAAATAAAAATCTTTTACACTCCCCCAGTCTGTTCTGACTTGGGGAAGAATCAATCTTGTCTGGGTCGAGACCAGCGAACCAAGGACAAGATCATGAAAAAAAATCCGACCATTCACATTCTTTTTGAAAACCCAGATTGGCTTCCTCCTCTCATCAATGCGCTTGCGGAAGCGGGTTTTACGGATGTCCGGCAAGTTAAGCTATCCCAAGGATTACTCGATGCCCGTGCGGAACCCCCCGAAGGCATCTGGATTAATCGAATTAGCCCCTCTTCGCATACACGTGGCAATATTCATACGGTTCAATTGGCGAGAGACTTTTTATACTGGCTCGAATTACATAATCGCAGGGTAATCAACGGTCTACCGGCCTTTGAGTTAGAGATGAGTAAATTTCGACAAGATTTGGTCTTACAGCGCTATGGTATCCGAACGCCCAAGACCATATTGGTTGTCGGACAAGAAAAACTTCGAGAGGCGGCAAAAAACTTCAACGGACCTTTTATCACCAAACATAACCAAGGTGGTAAGGGGCTGGGTATTGAATTGTTTACATCTGTCGAAGCGTTTCATCTATATTTAGAGAGCGGTGTACTCGAGCCCAGTCCAGATGGAAAGTTTATACTACAAGAGTACATCGCTCCCCGCAATCAACAAATCACACGTGTGGAGATCGTTGGAGATCGCATGTTATTCGCCATGCACAGTTCGACAAAGGATGGTTTTGAATTATGTCCCTCTGATGTTTGCCAACGCAAGTCTTTAGAGCAAAAAGGACCCGATGTTTGCCCCATAGACGGGGCTTCGGAAAAATTTAGCCCAGCCGCTCTCGATGGATCCGATCCGCTTGTGATTCAATATATTCAACTCATGCAAAATGAGGGTATCGATGTGGCGGGAATTGAGTTTGTCGAAGACGAACACGGTGTACGATACACATATGATATCAACGGAACCACCAATTATAACGACACTTTGGGTAAAAAAATCGGTGTAAACGGGATGAGTGAATTGGTTTCTTACATTCAACGCATCGCCTCACGCATACGATACGAGCCGCAACTTCGCGTCGGATAGGAAATATCCGATGCAGTTCTTCTTTTCATTACGGACGAAATCTCGGTTCGTTGTATGAGGGGCTAGTGTGAAAAGTATCCTTGGATATAATAAAAGCACCCGATAGAATCGGCGCACGAAATCGATAGGGTGCTGCCGGGCTCCACCGGTAGCATCATCTTGCCACTCAAGAATAGATTTTCTCTGGCATACGCCCAGTTGTAGCTATCATATGTGGCTGACTGGGCGGAGTGGTACGTTTGCTTTTCATCGAGGGTAGATGCGGGAACGGCGGTAACACCGTCTATTTCAACAGACAGGTTCTCTCCATCATTCGCATTAATACCGGTAACGATAAAAGTTTCAGATGACGTTGTTAGCAAGGAGGTGCTGCCCTGAGAGGCTGTGCCGTAAAAGGCTTTATACGGATTTTGACCGTAGCTGACGCTGGGCCCGATTTGGGCGTGTGAGGGTAGGATTGACTGTATCGTAAAACCGATGGACAGTATGATGGCAGCGATGCCAAAGAGGGATTTCCAGTTGTGCACGTTTTCTCCTTTGTCATGCAGTTACAATATTCGATCTTTTTGCTGTAGGCAAAATGGATACCAGCAAGCGTGGTACGGGAATCGAGATATCAAAGGCCTTCCAGTATCTCTTTTTTTATACCCATGTCCGTTCCCGATCGGCTTCGCTTAGCGTGTGTCGGAGGTGGGCAAACCCAGCATGGTAAAACCAAAATACTCAAGCATACTTTCTACCTCGTCGTAGGACTCTCCTTGTACATGTACATCGGTGATATGTGGTAGATGAAGGGCGAAATAAATATGATTGTTGGCCATTTCAAAAAGATTGGATGCCAGTGTTCTGGGGTAGGGGAAGTTGGGGCGTATACTCAAGACGACTTGGGCGACTTTATCGACCAAGTGTTGATAATTGAGAAAAAGACCATCTTGATTCTCATCGTCTACGGCCTTTGTATGGTATGCTTTCGCGCCTTCAGCAATCATGATTCTGTGTAAGACACTTTCGTTTACATATTCAACGGAAGGATTCTCTTTCGACGCAAAGACGAGTGTTGAAATGATGATTTTTAATTTCTGCACCGGATCAGATATATTCATCGTATGAATGTCGATAAGATAGGTTACCCATTCCCAAAACCATGAGACGAGATACAGCAATAGCATATGCTTATTTTCGAAGTACCGATACACAGACGCCTCGGTCGATGACATCTGAATCGCCAGTTTCTTAAAGGTAAACGCTTCAAAACCAATCTCATCAATCAACAAAATACTATGCTTGATAATCTTCTTTCCGAGAACGGTGTTCTGCGGATCGCGAAGAAAGAGTCGTTCGTTTAATGTGATTTGTATTCCAATAGCCATTTTTGAGCCCGTATGGCCTAATAACCTATATAAAAATATCAAAAAAGCAAATTGTTCTATTGCTATATTTTGTGATAGTGATACTATTTATTTGATAGTAATACTATCAAACTTAATAAGTGAAACTATTTACAATTATAGTAATAGTATCAATTTTTGCGCAAACAATTAGGCGGGTACACGGTGTGGTGTACCGCTATCCATTGGAGATGATATGAAAACAAAATACCCCCAAAAGCATCTACTTCTCTTGTATGTCCTCACGCTATCATTACTAAGTGGTTGTGCAGTCATAAGACCGGGAGAAGTGGGTGTAAAACAACAACTCGGTAAGTTGGACTCCAAAGTACATCAATCCGGAAGTGTCTTGATCAATCCTTTTACGACCCAACTGGTGAAGGTTCCTATACAGACAAAGAATATAGAGGTGAATCTAAGTTTACCTTCCAAGGAAGGATTAAACGTCAACTCGGTCATTTCGATTCTGTACAGTATCGAAGAAGAGAAAGTCCGCGAACTGATCGAAAATGTGGGACTTGACTACGAAAATGTGCTCATATTAAGCGTTTTTCGTTCGGCAGCGGCCGATGTTTGTGCGCAATTTTATGCCAAGGACATGCATTCCGGAAATCGATCATCCATTGAAAGTAAAATCAAGATGAGTATGGAGAAGGTACTCTCTGTGCACGGTTTCAATATTGAAGCCGTCCTTATGAAAAGTATTAATCTTCCCAAGGGTCTTTACAGAGCCATCGAGAAGAAATTAGAGGCAGAACAAGAAGCGCAACGAATGCAATTCGTGCTTCAAAAAGAGCGACAAGAGGCGGAAAGAAAGAAAATTGAAGCGATCGGTATTCGGGACGCACACTTGATTCTGACAGAAGGAATGAATCCCTCGGTTGTTCAATGGAGAAGTTTAGAAGTACTCAGCGAGCTGGCTTCCTCACCCAATAGTAAATTGATACTAACGGATGGTAAGACACCGGTTCTCATCAACACAGAAGAGGAGTAGGGGAAAGGGGAGCCTCTCGATGGTTTCTTCGATATAAAACCATCTCCTTAGGGGGATGGTATGATCATCTTCTTTTCGCTGTTGTCGTTTCCATGAAACGCTATCCGAGATCGATTTCGATCTCGGTCTTACTTTTTTCGTACGTCTTATTTCGGAAAGTGCTTGGTGGCGAAAGGGATTCTGAAGCGGATTCTGTATTTTTACTGGTGCTATCCAAGGCGACTTCAGGCACAGAATGTTTGGGAGGAAGCGGTGTCTCTTTGCTGGCTTCGACTGTTGGAAGAAACTTCTTGGCGATTTGTATGATGGTGAGTCCCAAGACAGCGCTTAATATAAACAGCACCATGGATGAGAAACCGGGTGCGCCGATCGCGACGCGTAGGATGACCGTAGACAACACAAATCCAGTATTTCTTGCGAGATTTGCAAAATTGTCGGAGTATCGGTAGGAAAAAAGAAGAATCAGTATGTCTGCTAAAATGAGCGAAGTAAAAAAATCGAGGAAGAAAATTTCTCGACCCACGCTCCCCGCTCCCTGCGCAACAGATTGTATCCATCCAGTCAAAGAGGTGGCTGCTACGATAAAAAAAGTGAAGAAAAGAATCATGGCAATCATCTGTTTTACATACACAAAACGGTTGATTTCTTCCTCTTCAAGCACATTCCTTTTGCTCTTGCTGTAGGCCTGGTAGCGCAAAGCGGTGAAAAATAGCAATGAGAAGGTCACGCATTCTATGATAATGAGTCCCAATTCGGTCGATATGTGCCATTCTCCGGAGAATTCAACCTCGGATAGTCTTTTGAATACGTCTCGGACTACGAGTAAAGTGACGACTTCATACTGCTTACCAATGGCGGAGGAAAAAGAGGTTGGTATCGCACGAATCAGTTCGTATATCTCGTATGCAAGAAGTATAGAGAACGGGGTGTACAGAGATGACAAGGGGGAGGAGACCAAACTGGCGGCTTCACCTGACACCTCGAGCGAACCCGTCCAGCAGAGAAACCAAAGCGACAGATGTCCCAAGAATCCAGCGACGGAGAAAAATAAGACAACGGAGCGCAAACGGTCGTCTGCGTCCTCCCCGAGCAGCGCTTCATACAAGCGTTCAAATGGCGTTTGACTGCTTTTCATGCTGGCATCCGTTGTGTGGAGATTCTTAGCGTATCGAGCTCTTCCGGAAAGAGCGGTGGCACGATCAGATAACTCAGCCAACCATAAACCCAAACGTTGTCTCTTTCATTCGAAGGCTTTGTGTGCCCTCTCATCCTCTGAATTCACTAGAAAACGAATGGGATGAGTGCTTTTCGGTTCGACGGATAGCGCTCACCAAAGTAGTTCTTATACCAACGATGCGTTTTCATGGCTTGGGGAATCATGAGTATGAATACGGCAAGAAAGTGTAAAAGAGCGGGCAAAGAAAGAGATAAGATCAAAAAACCAGCCCACTCAACGATCTCAGAAAAATAGTGTGCGTTAGAGGTGTACCGAAAAAGTCCTTTGTTGGGGATTTTATACGTTTTAGACGGTCCTGTGCGAAGTCGAACCAATATTTCATCGTGAACGATGTTCCCTGCCAGACCGAGCATAAAAATGAAGAGGCCGAGCCAAAATATTGGGCTTTGTAGATGGGTTTCGACAATCTCTGTGGATGCAAAATGGTGGCCCAAAAAGTATCCCATCGGAATGTAGTATGTCCATGTAATGAAAATCAAAATGATGGAATATCTCTGTTCTTTGACCCGAATGCGATAGGGAAAGACGAAGGTTCGATACGAGTAGTGCAGGCAGTACAGACAGACAAAAACAAGTCCGGGATCGTTGAGTGCTAGTGCCGTTGTTTCCTTTGCCGTCCAAAAGAAGTACAAGATGCTCGGTATAGCCGGCACAGAAATCAGTTTCCAAGCGATTGATTTGGGTATGTATAGTTTTTGGGGACCCATCGGATAATCGTGAATGCGTTGCAGACTTTTTTGCTTGATGACCACCATACAGAAGGTTTGAAGTAAGACGAACAGAAACCAAAAAGCCATCAACGTATGGTATGTTGTCACTTCAAAATCCATTTTATTTCCCAATGCCCGTAGTCAGTCTATCACTCTGCTCTCAATATCCAATTTTATTGTTTTAATTTGATCTGAACGCTCTGCTTTTGGATGAGTAAAATGACAATCACATTCCGCGATGGGGGTAATCCCTTTGGGCGTTGTCCGTATCTCTATCTTTCCTAGCCGTTTCGACAATCGGTTTTTTCGCACAGCCGGTTCAATGTACCAGTAGAATAAGGTAAAAGAAGACTGGGTTTTTGATGAATTCTTCGATGTTTGGATTCGTGTTTTGTGCTAAAATTCAAGTTCGGAGTCCGATGTGAGTATTGTAATTCCCATTTCTATTTCCTTGAATTTTTACACCCAAGCATCTATTCAGGACGTATTCGAACTTTTGTCCGATGTTCCTCGATCGGTTAGCCACTTTCCCAATGTGGAGAAGCTTGTTGCCTTGGGCGACGAACAATATCGATGGGAAATGGAGAAAATGGGAAGCCAAAATTATCATTTTCAAGTCAAATATACAACACGGTACCAATGGAACGAATCGGAACGATGGATTCGCTGGTATCCGATGTCAGAGGGAAATGGAGCATTCAGCGGATGTTGGCAATTGCATACAGAGGGTGAGGGAACACGAATTCATTTTGAAAATGATGGTCATATCCAATTACCGATACCGCGCCTCGCGAAGAGACTCGTAAAGCCATTCGTGAGCCGTACATTCCAAGAACTTTGCGACATTTATATCGCGAACTTACAACAGACCTTTGCGCGCCTGTAGTTGGGAACCGAGCGAGCGAACCACATCGCATGGGATAAACGATGTCTTGTTCGTAGAATCTTAGGCTGTTCGTCCCAAACAGAAGTCCGTTTTAAGAAGCATGTTCATTCGGTTTTTGTGCATGTTTTGCATGCGTCGGAAAGTGATTCTACGCGTTTTCGAAACGAGATGATTATATGCTATTAAAAATGTTCAATGGAGTTGAAGACATACGTCACCAAGGAAATGGAGATCCCCATGAAATACTTTTCTCTCATACTCTTTCTCGCGTGCTCATCGGATACGGTAAACGATGATACTGCACAAACGGATACGGTTCTCGATGAAGATTCAGACTCTGAAGACGTTGAATCGGCTGCCCAGCCCATCGTTTTTGCGGCATCCGATGTCGATCCATCTTCGATTGAGCTCACTCTGGATTGGTTTGCTATCGCCCAGGATGAGTGGTTCACCGACGATACGTTCGGTGCAACCCATAACCTCTATTTCCCTGTGTATTTGGTGATTACGGGAGAGGACATGGATGCCACAATCGCACTCGAACAAGAATACTGTGCGCATTTGAACGACTATCATGCAGAAACCGTTGCGTATTCTCGCTGTAATTATACGGATCCGAACTGCGAAAATGGCATCTGCCTGTTTACCGAATATGTAACCAATGGCGGGGCGGGCATCGCCTCATCGAGACAAAACGACGGTTATCATTTAATGATTATGGCGGCAAAAAATCCCAGCCCAGCGGAAGATCATTATAAAAGAGTTGTTCTACATGAAGTGTTTCACATTTTTCAGCTTTCACAGCATTTGGAAACCGATTATGACGTGGCGGATGAAATCCAAGGGCGCCGTACGGGCGATCACGATGAAAACGTTCCCTGGTGGATGGAAGGGGTTGCCGAATACATGTCCATTCTCTTGTATGCAGAACAAGAAGGCGTCAGTTCTGAGTATGCCAAGCAGGAATTCAGAAACAAAATCGGATACCACAGCAGTGACACCGGTACCCCTGTGATCGATGAATACTTTGTTTTGGATATAGAGCTCTACAATATCAAGTTTGACGAAAATGCGATGTTCGGGTACGCCTTGGGAGCATGGTTTGTTGCCTTTTTGATGAAAGACCACGATGAGCAGACCATGTTTGATTTCTACCAAAACATTCATGCAGCGAGTTTTGAGGACAATTTTATCGCACATTTTGGAAAATCGTATCGCGAATATATGATGGATTTCGAAGTGTTCTTGCAGCAAGACCCCGAACAGCTGATGAGCATCATTCCATAGAGAACGATCTTAGACGACACATCTTCACGCTGCTTTCGTATAGGCATATACGGTTTTCCTTCTCGTATGCATCGTTGCTCAAACATGCACCGACGTCACTTCGAAGGCATGCAAAGAAATAAAAAGATTTCGGCTAACCGTTGTTCTTGATGGGGATGGAAGTGTTCGCACAGGGTCAAATGTATGTTGGTAGAGTGTATATTAAAATCGGTGTAGAGTGGGATGGTCTGACAATCAAGACAGATGCATCTCCTCCGGAGGCGGTGACATCATTCCTTTCATATTGAGATCGCCCATTCGTTTTTTGGTCGTGAGTACCTCGAAATATGGATACGAAGCGAATAGACTTCAGGGAGTTAAAATAGAGAAGGCAGACTTGGAATCTGAGGTTTTTCAAATACGATGGTATAGATAGGGCAGTAACGGTGGTGAAATCGTATTATCTTTCCCAAAGAGAATGCTTCCTCAATTAATCATGCGGATGTCAGCAGATTTAGATAGGTCTACTATATGACAGAAAAAATTTCAAATGAAATCATTCGATTGCCTACACCAAAGCAGGTGATCGAAGAATGTCTGGCAGTGAGCATTCCCGTCAAGCAGTCTATTCTTCGGTATCGAAAAGCGATCGAAGAGATTATAAGCGGCAAGGACTCACGGTTGCTCGTGGTTGTGGGGCCTTGTTCTATCCATGATGTGCAAGAGGCCAAAGATTACGCTTTGAAGTTATATCAAACGCGTAAGCACTTTTCGAAACATCTTGAGATTGTGATGAGAGTGTATCTTGAAAAACCCAGAACGATTTTAGGATGGAAGGGTTTTATCAATGACCCTCATTTGGATGGTAGCTTTGATGTTCACACCGGCTTGAAAAAAGCGCGAAATTTACTGGTTTCACTATCCGAAATTGGAATGCCCGTCGCCTGCGAATTTTTAGATATGATTACGCCAAGCTATTTGGAAGACTTGGTCTCTTGGGGAGCGATTGGTGCCAGAACTACAGAATCTCAAACGCATCGCGAGTTAGCTTCAGGTCTCAAATGCCCGGTAGGATTCAAAAATGCTACGCATGGCAATATCAAGGTCGCGATTGATGGTGTTAAGGCAGCCCAATCCCGACACTTTCGGGTGACGATTGATCATCAGGGGCAGGTCTCTGCCGTGCATACCAAAGGCAACCCGTACGCACATATTATTCTACGAGGAGGGGTAGAGCCAAATTATCAAGAGAACCATATACGCCAGGGTGCGAAGGCGTTGATGGAACGAGGATTGACACCCAAGTTGATGGTGGATTGCAGCCATGGTAATAGTTCTAAGCAGTATCAGCGGCAGTGTATCGTAGGGCTTAATCTCTGTCGGCAAATTTCACACGGCAGCGAGGCGATTATGGGCGTGATGATTGAATCGAATTTGGTTGCTGGCAGACAGGACTTTGTTGTCGGTCAGAAGTTAAACTATGGGCAGTCTATTACAGATGCATGTATTTCTTGGGAAGAAACATCGGAAATACTCGGCCAATTGGCGAGCGCGGTATCACACAGAAATGCTCGAACCCAAGAGGAGTCGTGACATGGCGCAGCATACAAAAAAAAGTTCAAGACGTCTGAAGTTTTTGGTCATTGGTCCGGGTTTAATCGGGAAGAAACATATTCAGTTGATCAACGAGAACGACCGCTGCACGGTTGAGGCTGTGGTGTCCTTACACCCGGAAAAGTACGGGGAACACTTTTATCACACACTCGATCAAGCATTTGCCGCACACGTGTTTGATGCGGCGATCATCAGTTCTCCCAATGAGTGTCATTACAAGCACGCGATGAAATGTCTCGAGTACAATGTACCGCTCCTTATCGAAAAGCCGCTCACGGATACCCTGGAAAGTGCACAGCGTCTGCTTGCATTTGCCGAAAAGAAGTCTGTGCCGATATTGGTCGGTCATCATAGAACCTACAGCGCGTTCATACCGGAGGCAAAAAAAATAATACACAGCGAACGTTTTGGTCAGCTGGTATCCGTACAGGGTAGTGCCCAATTTTATAAACCGACACACTACTTTTCAGAGCGGGGTTGGCGACAGAAGAAAGGTGGTGGGCCAATATTAATCAACTTGATTCATGATATTGGTATTTTGCGAGAGTTGTGTGGAGAGATTGTACGGGTTTGCGCTTTCTCTTCCAATGCGGTGAGGGGGTTTGAAGTAGAGGATACGGTATCTATTAGCTGTGTTTTTGAAACGGGTTGTATGGGCACGTTTATACTGTCTGACTGTGCGGCCAGTACAAAAAGTTGGGAAATGACGAGTGGAGAGAATCCAGATTATCCACACTATCCCGATGAAGCTTGTTATCACTTTGCTGGCACGAAGGGATCGCTGGATTTTCCCAGTATGAAATTTACATACTATCAAAGTACCGAAGACGCTTCGTGGTGGAAACCCTTTTGTCACCAAAGGCTAGAAGTGACCGCCAATGATCCCTTAAAATGTCAATTGGATCATTTTATATCTGTGGTGGACGGTGAATCGAAGCCGCTCGTAAGCGGGCGCAGCGCATATAACAATATGAGGGTTTTGGATGCGATACAACAATCGATTTCGAGTGAAAGGGTTGTTCACCTATAAAATGGAGGGTGTACGTTATGAAGACAGTATTGTTGTTGGACACCGGTTTCTCCTCTCTACCGATTTACAATTATCTGATGCGAGAAGGCTATCATGTCCATGTCATGGGAAATCGAGCGGGTGACGCTTTAGCCCAAATGGCAGGTCCAAATTGGATCGATCAGGACTACAGTCAGATCGATCGGGTTCAACAAATAATGGATCAAAAACAATTTGATTTCGTGGTTCCGGGCTGTACAGATTTATCGATCGAAGTATGCCAAAAAGCTCTCTCTTCATGTACACGATTTGACTCTCCACATATCAACCAACATCTCGCGGATAAAGAGTTCTTCCGTCGGCTCTGTACCCAATTAAAGATACCGACGCCCCAAAAGACGCCAAAGGAGAGTTTTCCTTTGGGTGGAATGTTTATCTGTAAACCGGTTGACGCGTACAGCGGGCGAGGAATATCCATTATCGACGGCTTGGATATGGCAAAGGTTCACGCGGCAGATAAACGGGCGCAATCGGCCAGTCCTACGAATCGCTCACTGTTTGAAACATTTGTCTCTGGTCAGTTGTATAGCTACAGCGCATTCCTTACACAAAAAATGGTCGAGGAGTATTTTATAGTCCGAGAGGGTTCCTCTGCAAACCCCTTTGCCGTTGATACCAGTTATGTAGAAGAGGATTTTGACATTGCTATTGAAAACGAAATTCGAACGGCCATCGAAAAGATCGCTCACCATTTACAATTGGTCGATGGTTTGATCCATCTGCAGTTTATTGTATCCGATGGTTGCCCGTACTTTATTGAGGTGACGAGACGTTGCCCCGGAGACCTATATGCAAAGTTGATTGAATACAGTACGGGTTTTGATTATGCCGGTAAATTTGCATCTTATTTTGTCGGGGAAACGTATAACACCCTCTCAACCATAAATGCACCGATTATTCGGCATACGATGACGTCCAACGCGCAGGTGCATTTTGAAATGGTTCAGTTTAAACACGATTTGAAAATCAAGGCTTTTTATCCTTTATTGGGTTTGGGAGAGCCAATTGCTCCGCAGCAAAAAACACGCGTTGGGATTTTGTTCTCTTGGGCGATGGATAAAAATGAGTGCTATCAGCAATATATGAATCAAGATGTGTATGCGGTGGCGCATTCAAATGGAGACATGGCTACCGTAGGATCAACCCAGCAAAAATAGAATGAGAAGGGTATTCCCAAGCGTTCTCTCTTCGAAGAAGCATCTGTTGGTCGAGGATTATGTCTCCAACGCGGATAGAATTATACGACAAATCACGTCTATGCTTTCCGATGGCAATGCATGATAAGAAGGTAACGCCAAAATTCGCCTTGATATTGATTCTGAAATTGGGCAAGGAGTATACTGTTTGACTGATTTGACCTCATTGAGAGATGGATAAAAGTATCTCCTCGGGAATACATTTGCTCGGTTTAGTGCGGCGATGACGTTCAATGCTTCTGATTCGTCGCGCAATACGACCGGCATGTAGGCGTAATTGTACGAGTCGGGAGAGAAGTGCTGGTAGCCAACCCGATCGCCGAGCATAGAAGAGTATTGCGTATAAATTTCTTTGCGTTTGGCTATAATTTGAGGAACCAGTTTGAGATTGATTAATCCCAGTGCGGCATGGAGCTCTGTCATTTTCCCATTACACCCGGTGTCGATTATATTTTTTTGTTCGTCATGTCCAAAGAAACGCAATGAGCGAAGTCGCTCCTTGAGGGCTCCTTGTGCGAAGACCGCACCTCCTTCTCCTGAATTCAATAATTTGGTCGCATGGAAGGATGTCGTGGCGACGTCGCCAAAATCCAACACAGAACGGTTTCGATGGGTGACACCAAAGGCGTGCGCACCATCGTAAATGACAGCCAAATTGTGCCGATCTGCAATGGCGCGAATCTCTTCAACTTGGCACGGATTGGAAAAGACGTGAACACCTAAGATTGCCCTCGTGTTTTTGGTGATCGCAGCTTCGATGTTCGCGGGATCTATATTGAAAGTGTCGGGTTTAATATCGACAAAGACGGGCGTACACCGCTCCCATTGCAGGGCAGAGCAGGTGGCAATCCAGCTAAACGGAGTGGTTATGACTTCTCCTCCTGTAATATCCAGCGCGCGTAAGGCCAATTGTATAGCGATGGTACCGTTTGTTACGGCAACGGTTTGGTCGCTTTTAAGATATTCATCGATTCGTTTTTCAAACAGCTGAACCTTTGGGCCGGTGTGCGTAAAGATACCGGACTGCCAAACGTCTAATAGTTCTTGTTGGTATATCTCCAAAGGCTGTACTGTCGCCTTGGTTACATAAATCGGTTTTTCAAATTTCATTCGATACCTTCTTTTCGTGGAAGCAATCTATTGTGGGAGAATGGTTAAATTAGAGGGGCCCCGTCTAATTTCTTCTTGTATACGGGCGGCGTGATAGGTTCGTTGCCAGTCCCGATGCAGGATGCCGTTCCCCGATGTTATCAAAGATCGAAAGTGCTGCAGGATGGTATAAAAATGATCTTCGGCGGGTGTTTTGATGTGCTGTGTCTGCTGAGAATACAACTCGATCATGGTCTCAACATTTGGCCTTGGCGTGTAGGCTTTGGGGACGCGAATGATCCCTTTGGAGCCGTGAATCTCATAGATACACTGATAGGCATTGTCAAAGCCAAAATGTAGATGCGCAGGGATCCCTTCCGGATTGCGCAGTGTTACATCCCCAAAAATATCGATGTGTCCCTCATCTTTCGCTTCTCTCTTGTGTAGAAAAGAACTTTCCACTCTGAGATCCAAACCCAAGTACATCAAGGCTGCTTGAATGGGATAGCCAGAACAATCCAACAGTGCTCCTCCACCAAGGGCACGGTGATATCGAATGTTGTTTGGATCCGGGAAAGGGGGGAAGGCGAAGGCGGCGCGAAAAGATCGAATTCGACCAATTTGGGATAACAGAGTCTGCACGTGCTGGTGCTGGTTGTGGTGCAGAAACATATAATTTTCCAACACGACGAGCTTCTTGTTTTGCGCTAACGCGTATATCTCATTCAACTCTTGGGTATTCATCGCGAGGGGTTTTTCACACAATACGTGAACCCCGGCCTGTAAAGCCCGTTTGATCCAAGCGAAATGATACGCAGGAGGGTAGGGAATATAGATAGCGTCGATATCGTATAAAATATCGTCGACTGGAATGGCTTGACAAGAAAGGTCGTGCGCCAGTTCTCGCGCTTTTTGTT
>JAYYRF010000146.1:0-2724 GCA_036127535.1 Myxococcota bacterium
AACCGTCCGCAGAGGTGGTGGTTGGGTCAATACACCAGCATACTTGCGCTCCTCTTATCGCGCCTCGGTCGATCCGGACAGTGGCAGTGCGAGTATCGGGTTTCGACTTTGAATCCTAAAACCCTAAGGGAGTCTCCCCCAAACAGGTGTACGAATCCAAAGAAAGGAGTGTTTTTCTTCAGCACACCCACAGTATGTCCACGTCCTTTACCGTTGAATCTACCGCGGCTTAAGATCCGATAACAAAGGCCGAACAAAGTGCTTGTCAAGGCTACCGTTGCATCATTATCATATGACCAAATTCGTTGTCCTTGCCGTGACGATATCGGCAAGAATACACAATGAAGAATTTTCTTTCGCGAGATAGCAATGACAGAAACGGAAGCACAAACCGTACAGAAACGATTACGAGATAACGATTCCCTTGAGATTCCAGAAGCCAACAGCGATGTCGTACGGAGCTACTACTTCGATCCGATCGAATCAAAGTATTGCTGCTTGACCATCGACGGTGTGACTCCGTTTGCAGACAGTGTACACATATACGATGACTTTTCGGATCTGTACCGCGAAGTCCTTTCGCCATATCCATTGCCGTTTCTTTTGGAAGCCATACGGGTTACGACGGAGCGCATCAACCGTTTCTATGCGTTGTGTTGTGCACAGACAGTCGATGCTACGGCCATCGAAAAGATGATTGCAGAGCCCTTTAACTACGAAATGCTCGTTTGGGATCGTTCAAGGCACGTCTACGGGTATATGACTCCGCTTCAGGCCTTGGTTCTGCGCAGACCCGCCGCGACGTCGAGCATTGATCTCTTACTAAAAAAAGGAGTGAATCCCAATCGGAAAACCGGAATGCAGAAACGACAGAGCACCGCATTTTTTTACGCGTGCTCTTATGCGCACTACAATGAAGTTCAGCGAATGTTACCCCACATCGATATCAATTTTGTTTTGGAACACACGAGTCCGATGGCGGTGTGTAAACCTACGGCCTTGATGTCTTGCATTCAAAGATTTCAAGAAAACAGCCCGATGGAAAAGGAGCGACTCGGAACCTATCGTCTGCTCTTGGAACACGGAGCGAACATCAATTATGTGCACTACAATGGGGAATCGGTCGTCATGAACATCATCGATATCGACAAAGTGGAGTTCTTGGAGAATATTCCTGCGCATGTATCCTTGAACCTCAACTATCATGCTGAAGTGGAGGAATTTTTTCACAATCAATATACGCCTCTTGGTTTTTGCGCCCAACAGATGAGCATCCACAACGATAAAAAGCAGATATTTTTGAAGTTGCTGGAGCTCGGCGCCGATATCAATCGGAAAGACGGAGCGGGTAAAACACCCTTGTTTTACTCCGTGTGGAATGAACAGCTCGAGGTCTACGATCAAGCCGAGGTCAATTGGGCGGCCACCAATCGCGAAGGACAAACGGCACTGATCCACTACGCGCACGCCAACAAGAAGAGAACAGAGGTTCCCGCATATTTACTGGCGCGATCGGTCGACATCAATGCCACCGATCACAACGGAGATACCGCTCTGCACATCGCCTTGCGCAACCAAGATAGCATTCTCGCTTTATTTCTGATGGAACAGGGCTGCACATTCGATATCGCCAATCACAACCAAGAACGCCCCTTGGACATCGCCAATGCGAACAATCTGTCCGCTGTGCTATCGAAAATGAAACAAAGCCGCAGCGTTCCGGAGATCAGTGTTGAGGATCTATGCGTTCAAATTTTAGAAGAGGGTTTTACCTATGCCTTTGGCACCAAAAAAATAGTCCATGTTCAATTCGATTCTCGTGCGTGGTACCGATACGCCAACTCGGCGGCCGATCACCATATATACCGAAACTATTCATGCACGAGAGAATGGATACGAGAATACTTGTGCGCATTGATCCTCGAAGAGGACAATCCAGAAGAACAGATGTACTTTCTCTCGTTTATTAATCGTTACCTTGCGAAAACAAAGGCTCCGCTATGGGATATGCAAGAGCTAAAAAGTCGGTTTGAACAATCCTACCTATCCGAACAGATATCGTTGGACATATCCAAAGAAGAGGTTGCCCAAGCTTGTATGGCATACTTGAAGGCGGGAGGGTCCTTCTCTTCCAGCAACAAAGAAGGCATGGAAAGCTATCAGTATCGTCCGTCTTCCCACCGTTTTCACTACAAGGCAGAGGGATATAACCACTCTCAAGACCAATCGTATACAGAAGAAGAATTTGAAGAGATGTGCACGCGTTCCATAACCAAAATGGACGATTACCCGTTCCGTATGGACTTCAGAGGTTTTTTCTTCCACCAAGATCTCACCGACGTTTTGACATTCTTGGGCTTTGAAACCTGGAGATCGTGGAAAAGAGCCTCTCAGCAGAACGATGCACACACAAAAACATAGTCTCTGTTGATCGGATATACGGCTTCGATTTTTTTGAACATCTCCTTACCTCTCCGGAAAAATAGTTCTCGCATTTAGACAACAACCGTGATGGCGTCTTTTCGATTGGATCACTTTATTTGGCCATCTCTCGACGACCTCGTTCATACCTCAAAACGAAGCCATCCCAACTGTACAACCGTTTTCACGCCCCTCCGTCCTTTGAGAGCATCGGTCGAATGGGTTTCCCTTTCTCTTTCCATATACAATGACGTTGCGATATACCGGAATAACGAATACACCATAAAATGATTTCAAGGTAGC
>JAYYRF010000147.1:0-7548 GCA_036127535.1 Myxococcota bacterium
GGATCTTCCATTGTCCGTCGGCCTTGACGATTTTGAGTGTCATGTCTCCGCGGTCATTGACGCGGAAGCTGTCGCTTTCTCCGCGAAGATCGTATCGGAGCTCGAGTGTTCCCGCATCGTTTTGCGTGAGCTCGATTCGGCGAACGTCGATTTGGATATTTTCAATTTTAGAGAAGGAGGCAAGATACTGTTGGGTTTGATCCGAGCCTACGGGAACGCCGACTTCGGAGACGATGATGCCGTCCTTTGTGCTGATTTCATCAAAGGTTGCGTTGCCCCATTGCAGCCCGGATTGGTCGTTTTGCAACAGAGACTGGAAGGAGGAGGCGTCTTTGCTGTACCAAGAAGTGATCCACGGTCGAATGATTTGATCTTGAGCCGCTAATACAGCATCCTCAAGCCGATTGAGTTCGCTCAATTCCGGATTGGACTGCACATCGTCGGCTAGATTGCTCACATAGCTTTTAGCCCAAGTAGAGCCGTCATCTATGATTGATTCGGTTGTGGAAGTGTCGGATGCGTCATTGTTGCATGCCAACATGCTTAGTGGGATGAGAATTGACATTTGTCGGATCATAGAAGCCTCTCAGTGTTTTGGTCGCGCGGGAAAGTAAATAAAGCAAAATGTAGACTGTATTGGTGTTATTTGTCTACAATAAAATAACACACTATAATCCTAGCCCAAAAATATAGATACCGTCAAATAGAAAAGGGTGCATAGAGTGACATAATTACGTCTTTTTATGATCTTTGTTAGACTTTGATTTTGACCCCAAATGACTTGGGCTATTTTTTCTGCTTTTTTTGCTTTTTCCGCATCACTTTGGTTGAGTATCCGTATCCATCGAAGTACACAACGCGCATTAACTTGCTATTGGGCTTTGCCTTGTGTCCAATGTAGGTGTTCTGACCCTGCTGGAAAACAAAGGGTGCATCTTTCTGTTCTCCGGACAACCATTTGACCCCAACGGTATAGTAACGGTTTTCCCCTTTATACACGTCCATGACGTAGCAGCCGGTATATTCTCGTCCTTTTACGCAGATTAAGCTCTCTTTCGCAGAATCTCCGTCCAAATTGATAACGCTCGTGTGCTTTATACTGGCTTTGGGATTGAAAAGACGGATCTCTTTTTCTAATTTGGAACGCTGTTTTTGGGAGATCTGTGTATTGGGGAGTCGTTTGCTATCTGCAGGAGGTACGTTCTGAAGCGATCCTTTTTTGTAAATCCACTTGAGGGAGTCAGATGGTACAGCATGTTTCACCCTTGGTTTAGCCGGCGGATTTGAAATCCAAAGCGGTTGCGAGAACTTTTTTACGCCACGGGCAATGATCTTTTTTGATCCGTCTTTTTGTACCAGGTAATTTATCTTGCGGTTTCCTCTCATTTGGGAAATGATCTTTTTGCCGGGTATCTCCTTTGCGCCTTCTTTGCGTTTCTCGATTAAAGGAATCGCTCCTTTTTTCAGTGTGGTCGTGTAGTATTGTGTGCCGGAAACGTTTAGATTTTGGTAGCCTTTATATTGTCGTAGGATGTATCCATCCGAGTGCCAAAAAAGATTATTCGGGCTGGTTTTGAAGGTTCCGCTGATCCTCTCCATTTGCAATCCAAGTTTGTCGTCTGCTTGGAAAATCAGTGACCAATTTGGGTTATCCGCGGCGAAAGAGAGTTGAACCAAGTAAAAAAGTGTCGTCATGTTTAAACCTGTGCAAAAATGTAAGTTACGAATTCGGCTTGTGCTTTATTCAGAATAAATGTCTACTGCTTGCGGTTCGTGTGATCTGCTAACAAGCCCTCGAGTTCTTGTTTACTGATCTGCGTTATTGTGTTGCAAAAATGACAAGAGACCTCCGCCTTCCCGTCTTCCTCGATCATCGCTTGAATTTCCGTTGGCCCGAGAGAAAAGAGGACGGCCAAGACTTTCTCCCTTGAGCATCGACACTGCCATTCCAGTTCCCGGGTCTCCAAAGAATGAAGTTGTGAGTCCATGAGTTTGTCTTCTTGCAGGGACGAGAGAAGAGCGGCATGTTCCATCGTTAATAATTGGTCGTACTTCTCGTTGAACTGTTCGGTGTCCAAGTATGGAAGATCCGGTGTAGGAGGGAGCCGCTCGAGTAAGATTCCAATGCTCGACGATATTTGATTGTTTCTATCAAAAGTTGATGAGATGCGTATAAAGGTGTCGATCTGCGTCGATTGCTGGAGGTGGTGCTGAAGCGCTTGCGCAATGCTTTTATTTTCGATCATCGTAACACCGCGATAGAGTTCTTTGCTCGCATTGTGCTTTATGACCAAAATGGCTCCATTGAGGCGTTTCGGAATCTTGTTGAGAGTGGTTGGCGTCAGTTTGGCGCGTACTTTCCCTTGCGCACTAATATCGCAGATGAAATTGATGTTCGGATGTTCGGTTTGGAGTTGTACGGTGATTCGTTCGTCACCTTTTATCTGAGATGCAAGCAAGATGGAAGCGGAGATCGCTTCCGCACAAATGGTTGCCGCTCCCGTATCCAATTTGTGTCGGTCTTGTGCGACCTGTGCGATGGCAGTGCTATCCACCAACAGATACCGGACGGCGAACTTTGCCGTGAGTCCCCGGACGAAGCAATTGTGGTGCATGATTCTCTCCCAATACGGTAACCCTACGATAATACCATCGCCAAGCGATCTGTGATGACGATTTTTTGCATTTGTAAATGGAGGCAGTTTTTACATGGCTACATATAATGTTATTACCTAGGTCGTCGATTCGAACAAGGTAAGTTTCATATTCCAGCGGCTGATAGGAAATCATGGATATTAGTCATTTTCACATTCTACTGATGGGGGCATGGTTCGTACAAATGGGAGCGCACGAAGGCGCACATGCCTACATCGCGTCCTATTGTGGAGATGATACCGCTTCTCACCTCGGAAAAAAATCCTTCAATCCTCTCGATCACATTGAGTGGAACAGTTTTAACTCGATATTTCTGAGTGTGATTTTGCCCTGTTTGACGGCGTTACAGGGATTGCCGATCGGTATGGCATGGGTACCAGTCAATCCTCGAAAACTTCGAAAGCCCGTACGAGATATGGCTTGGATCTCCTTTGCTGGTCCGGCTGCCAATCTTATTGTGATGTTTGCATGCATCATACTTCATGCTCTTCTATCTCCCTTGGGCGTTAGTGAGGCGAGTGACGGCTTCTTTCGCATCATCTGGATGTTGGATGAGTTTTTATTGGCAATATGTCTGACTTCAGCGATCTATGGCTTTTTTAATCTCGTACCGATACCCCCGTTGGACGGCTCGAAAGTGCTGTACAATTTTCTGCCGCAGGCTGCGAGAGAGGTGATGGACAACATAGCTCCGTACGGTATGTTCGTAATTCTGATTCTATTTTGGATCGGAAATGCGGGTGTCATCTTCACATATCCGATGTTCGCAGTACACATCGCTTGGTCTCTTTTTTAGCATGAACACGTCTCGCCTTCTAACGGTTCCCGCAAAGTATTTGGACGCGATAACCCACACTCTCGATCCCGAACTTGAATTACAAGGTCTGCAAAGGTACCTTTCGGGACGGATTGTAGAAATCTTCTGTCGAACCGGCCGCATCGGAGAATATTTGCTCCGTGAGGGGTATTCTTGGCAAGGGTGTGATCCGGATGCAACGATGATCGAGTATTCGATACGTCGCGTGGGGTTTCAAGTGAGAGATGTATTGGTTCCGGTCGCCAATTCCGCAGACACCATTTTGGGAATATTCGCCCCGTTGTCGTATATCTCTCCAAACGAGTTACCGAATTTTGCACATAAAATTCATACTGCATTATCCGAAAACGGTCGCGCTATATTGGAAATGTGGCATACACCCGAAACGGCTCAGCCCCGTTATTCTTTGATGGATCTCTATGAATCTTCGCAGCTCAAGTTGGTTCGGACGGTCGTACCTACGATAGAGGGGAGACGCGCAAATTTTACCTTTCATTGGCTGGTCGGAAGCACAGAAGTGAACAGAGAATCCTTTGTGGTTGTCAGATACTTGCATCGCATGAATGAGATTCAAGCAGCATTTTCTCTCTTTGAGCAACAATTGATCGATATATCTGATCGAAGCTACCTTTTACTATCGAAAAATGTGAGCTAATATTATGGTGTTCGCATCGAGAAATTTTGTTTTTGTTCGTTATCCTCATAATTTCACACAAAAGATAAAATCGACCACGTTAAATGCGGATACCTTTTAAAGGCCAAACAATTATTTTACGCATTTTTTCCTCCGTTTCCTTTTTTCTCGTTTACATTCCCTTTGTCCACGAGAGATTCTTCGAAGTCCACACCGTTGAGGTGATATGAAAATCATTATTACAACATGCGAGCCACACGATGCACCATCCTTGCTGCGCTCTCTACTCGAAAAAAGAGTCGTTGCTTGTGGTAATATTATCTCTCAGGTTCGTTCGATGTATTGGTGGGATGGCAAAATACAAGATGATGCGGAAGTACTGATTGTGATGGAAACAACGGATGAAAAAGTAGATCTCGCTCTTTCAGAGATCAACAAACAGCACCCTTATCGCGTTCCCAAGATTTTGGCTTGGGAGCCCAGCCACACCAACGCACCCTATCTACAGTGGCTGCAAAAGGAGACCCAATCATGAATTTGTTACTCGTTCTCTTATCCTGTACAATGACGGAGAATAACGTCGAAAAGATTATGGACACGGATGTCGAATATCCGAATATCGTCGTTGAGCCATCTACGGTCGACTTCGGCATTGTTGAGCCATCTCTATCGGAAACGGAAGTCGTCACGTTCCGTAACGACGGCGCTGTCGCACTGGACATTACGGACGTACAGTTGGAAGGAGCGGCTTTTACCGCAACTTCGGCAGCTCCCATCGGTCTCTTACCTGCAGGAGAGAGTGCCGAAATGATTTTGTCGTACTCTCCGCAAAATTTAGATGACAATGGTTGGCTAAAGGTATACTCCAACGATCCAGACTCACCCGAGCTTTTTGTTCCTTTGGAAGGGCACGGTGCAATTCCGTTGCTGATCATCGATCCGCCTGAGCTTGATATGGGATGGGTTTCATTGGGAAGCTCCCATGAAGATGGATTTACGCTACGCAACGGTGGTGAAGCCGATTTGACCATTTCGCAAACCCTGCTGGTTGGAACGGAGTTTGAATTGTTCGACACACCATCTTTACCCGTCACATTAGCCCCTGGTGAAGAGACGTGGCTGGACGTTCGGTATACACCTCCTGATTTTGGTGAACATACGGGCTCCTTGTGGGTAGAAAGTGATACGCCATCCGGTAATTCCCAAGCGACCGTATTTGGATCGTGCGCTCCCTCTCCGGTTGCGGTCTGTGAAGTGACACCAGAAGAGATTTTTCCACACTACGAGACAGCGACGTGGGTTGGAGAGAATTCCTATGATGAAGCGGGCGGTGAGATTACCGAGTATGAATGGACATTGATTGAACGACCTCCGGGATCAGAAGCCTACATTCCCAATGGTGGGGCCAACCGTCCTCATTTCTCAGCAGACTTAGCCGGCACATATGTCGGACAACTCGTCGTATACAATGAGTGGGGTCGCGCTTCCGAGCCTTGTGAGGCGAGTTTAGAGGCGATTCCAAGGGAATCACTTTGGGTCGAATTGTACTGGGAGCATTCGGGTGATGATATGGATCTGCACATTGTGCGTCCCAATGGACAACTGGAGACGGACAACGACTGCTATTATTGGAATTGCGTGAGCGGTGGCTGGCTCGATTGGGGAATCTTTGGCTTAGAAGATGACGATCCGAGTTTGGACTTGGACGATATTACAGGAACCGGCCCGGAGAACACGAATATACTTGCTCCGGAAAACGGCACATTTGAAGTTTGGGTACACGATTTTCCCGGGTCTGTGTACACATCATCGAATGATGTGACCGTGCGTATTTATTTGTCTGGTGTACTGGCTTGGGAAGGAACCAAGACCATTTCGGGTGAAAACAGCTACACGCGTTTTGCCCAAGTGATTTGGCCAGATGCTGTGGTTGTTCCCGACTAGATAGAGATACAGGAGGACGGTTTCTCACGAGCTCTTAGAGGGACATATCCAAACTGAAGGGCTGGGAACGAACCCAACCTTTGAAGCGCTCTTCAATTACCTTGCCGACTTCGAAAAGATTACTTTCGTTATTTTGTGCTCCGATCAATTGAACCCCCAAAGGTGTCCCATGGGGACTGAAACCAACGGGTACATGCAGAGACGGCAAGTTCAGAGCGCGGAAAAAGCTGGAGAGTGTCAAGTCCATGGGAGTGGAGTAGATCAACTGATTGTGGGGAGTGCTGTGTGGGAAACACGGACAAACCAATACGCCATCATTGTGTAGCAGTTGCGTCAGGGCATAGAAGATTTCATGCTTGATCTCGCGAAGTTGTATCCCGAGTTCCGGGTACAGCTCATTGAGCTTTTGGTGCATCATCATCACCATTACACCAACGGGATGCTGGGGGTTGTAATCCTTCGTCGGTGGTTTCCAGTCTGTGGCCCAAATGGAAAAGGCTTGGGAAAAGATGGGGGTTTCGATTGGATTGCAATGGTAGTGTTGACCGAGGCATTCCAGAACGAGGTTTTGTGTTTTCTCGACAATGGGGTCGAGTTGATAGGGGTAAAAATCTTGGATGAACCAAATGTTGTTTGTGCGAGTGGGAGCGGCTTTTTGCTTGGTCACACATTCAAATATCTTAATGATGTCGTCTACCTTGCGAGAGTGCCATCCATGCGCAGACAAGTTTGGTGAGGGACGTAGACCGATGGTGCCGCAGAAGTTCGCGGACAATATCAGTTCCCCACAGCGGTCGGATGTTGCGGAGAACACAGCTCCACCACCAGAGATGGCGGCGGCCGCCGCTCCGGCGGAGCAATGGCGGAGATTCCATGGATTTGGCAGATCAAAAAACTGTAGTGGATCTGTGCTGCGCTTCACGTCGGCGATGGGTATGGCTCCATTATTGATAAGCGGATCGATGAATTGTGGGTCGTAGTCTTGTTCTGATATTACGAAGCAAGAGCCACTGAGCGGACCATCTTTGGGAACCGCGGTATCCGATATAGCACTATCGAAGCGATTTGCTTTGAGAAGATTCAATATGGAATCGAGTTTGGACAGGCGCTCTATGTGTTCCTGTACGGTGCTTGCAATTTTTTTTGGCTCTTTGTGTGAAGCTTGCGCAAGTTCAAGGACACTGAGATCAAGGGTTTGAGGCATATCTTTTCATTGCATAATGCACGGGGGAGCAACCATTTCGTGTTACTACGGGAAATAACAGTATTTACTGAGAAAGGTAGAACTTTTTGAAGAGATTTCATTCTTCATAGGCTGCACTCTATATATACAGTCATAATGTTTGAACAGACAGGAAAAGGTGAGATGAGTTTGGTACAGATCAATCAATTCTCTTTGCATTTATTAGATTGGGAGGTGGTTTCACAGGCAGTTTCTGAATCATGTAGCTCCATTGTAGGAGCTGAATCCGCTAAAGCATTAAACTTTTCTGATACA
>JAYYRF010000148.1:0-4757 GCA_036127535.1 Myxococcota bacterium
CTACATTTTTTATTCTTTACAATTAACTTTTCGAATATTCGTTATTCTGTCATCATCTTCTGGTATCTGGTGATATCCAATACTCGGAATCGGCTATAATACAGTTACATTTTCGACCCAAGGGTTTCCCATTGCATATACATACCAATTTGAACGCCTTATGGACGGTTGACCCAATGTTAGCCAAGCGGTTGCGTTGGCCTGTAGACAGTGCGCACATCGTGCACCAAGATCGTAAAATTCTTTATAAGATACACGATACTCTTTTTCCCATCGAACCGACAACGCGTAAACTCCATGCTCTGCTTCGTCATGTACCTCGAACGGGCTCGATTTTCGTGTTCGGCGTGGGGGCGGGTGTTCTCGTCGATCGGATTCTCGCACGAGGAACGCTGGATCGCGTTATCGTTTGGGACAGAGATCCCTGGCTTGTACGCTTGTTCTTGGAGAGGCGAGATTATAGCTCCCATCTTCGCAGTGGTCGTTTGGTACTGAAGTTGGGGTGCACGCTAATCTCAGAAAGGGAAGAGCTGAGAAAAATCCCTATGATTGGATTGCCGTTTTTTGTCGGTTTATACGGACGGGAGTATCATCTCTTGCGAGTACACAAAACCAAAGGCATCATATTTCTTTGTGCGGGCGAACTGTTTGTCAAAGATATTGCACAGACTCTACAGCGAAACGGCTACACGATATATACGTGGGAGGTCGAGCGCTTGTCCCACGACGAAGTCGTGTACGCTGCAATGCAGAGTCGTCCCGTTGCGATTGTTTCCATTAATTACCGGTATGGTCTTTCCGAGGTCGCGGCCTCTTGTGGGGTTCCGTTGTACGTTTGGGAGATTGACCCCTCGATGGATAAAGTGCGCCCGGTTTCGTTTTCTGTCGAAAAGACGTATATTTATACATGGAACCGAGAAAATATAGCCAAGTTTCAACACGCGGGCTTTGCAAATGTGAAACATTTACCTCTTGCGACCAATCCGGAGAGATGTAAAACGATTGTTTTGAGCGATGAGGATCGTTCTCGGTATGGATCAACCCTTGCCTTTGTCGGTGCGAGTCTTCGACGGCAAGCGATACACTACCAGTCGTCTTTTTTAGATACATATCGCAAATTTTGCGGAAAAGATGGTACGCAAAAACTACAGTGCATATTGAATGAACAAGCGAAGGATTACTCACAATATCGTATTCCGGAGCTCATTTTAGAGTATTTTCCTGGCCTATCTGTTGCTTTTCAGGGTGCTCACATCGACTTGGCTGCGCTGGTCTCGGAAGTGGCCGCACATCACAAGCGCTTGCACAGAGTCCGACTTTTGGCGGATAGGGGACTTCGGGTTTGGGGTGATTTCGGATGGCGACAGGCGGAATCCCAATATCGAGGCCAAGCAGATCACATCAAGGAAGTTGTGCGAATCTACAACGGTGCTTTGATCAATATTGACATCAATCGAATTTACCAGCCGAATATTGTGACCATGCGTGTATTCGATGTGCTTGCGAGTGGGGGATTTCTACTGGCGGAGCATTCTTCGGATCTCGAGACTCTTTTTGCGGTGGATGAAGAGATTGTGAGCTACCGCACAGAAGCTGAGCTTATACAAAAGGTCGATCATTATCTATCTCATCCGGAAGAGCGAGAAGCGATTGCCGCCCGTGGTCAAGCGAAAGTTCTTCGTGATCACACCATCCAAAGCCGCGTGAGATGGATGTTGGAACAGATATCCGATCGCAGAGGGCAAGACGGAGCTCTCTAATGCGATCATATCAAATCGGGAATGGCTTCCATTTGAATGTTGGGTGCATCATAGCCGAATTGGGCATCATTTTGCCCAAATGCGCGCAGAATGCTGAGATAGAGGTCATTCGTGCTGTAAGGATTCGAACGATAATCTTTGAATTGGCCGGTGGCCGCCGTGGATGCGCCCGCAATTAGGATGGGGAGATTCTCGATGCTGTGCGACCAACCGTCCCCGAATTCACTAAGCCATACGATTAGTGTATTGTCGAGGAGGTTGTCACCATCGCTGTCCATTCTCTGATCGAAGGTGCGCAAGAGTTGCGCGAATTTTTCGCTGTACCACAAAAAGCCGGTTTCGAGGTCTGGATCTTCTATCTCGCCTCCGTAATGAATCAGATCCTCCCAAGAACGATAGGTATTTCGATTGTATATGGGGTTGTTGTTTGATTGAAGCCAAGAAAGAGGCGTCTCCTCTAAGTTGTCGAAGATCAAAGTCCCGACACGCGTTAGGTCGCAAGCGAAAGCATCTGCGAGTAGGTCGATCTGTATATTTGCACTCTCATCGTCTTGGTGACGGAAGTCGTACGGGGACGGTTCGGATATCGAGCATGTCCGCTGTTGAAAACCCCGTTCGAGTTCATATAGCTTTTCGATGTGCGCATCTAGTCGGTGTCGGTCTTCTTGTCCGAGCTGGTTTTGCAAAAAGGATAGGTTTTGGACGATGCCGTCGGTTCGGGTGCTCCTCCATCCACTGCTCCGCGCGGAATCTCCCGTGAGCAAACGATAGGCTTCTTGCGGGTCGGCGATGGAGCTTACCGGAAATCCCTCCAAGTCATACAAGAAATGCGTATTGGTGACACCCCCTCCTTCGTCGGAGCCGATCGACAGATTGAGAGAGGGAAGAGCGGTTTGGGTCGAGATGCGAGACGCGATGAGTTGGTCGATAGAGGGGCCTTGGTTATAAAATTTTCCGTAGATGAGCTCTTTTTGAGGTATGTTCGCCGTAAGCAGGGTTGTATCCGCGAGTGCGTGAATATTGCTGTGCATGTAGTGATACAAAACATTGTTGTCTACACCGGCGATTTGTGCGATTCTTTGGCGGAATTGTGCAATGGGGATGAGAATTTCAGAGAGCATGAAATTGTCGCCTTGGTTGTCTACCGGAAACCATTTATTCGGAATGTTGCCGTGACGATGCACCACGATTAACAGCCTCTTTGGTGTCGCCGGAGCCGCACGGCCGACCGACGGAGCGAAACATTCTAAGAAAGGAAGTGCCATCGCACTCAAACCCAAGGTTTGTAAGATATCCCGACGTTTGTATTTCATGGTCGGCCTCTTTGTTGGAATACGGTACTGTGAATGATGGCCCGCAAGAGTTGTTTTACATCACCGCTTTGTTGAAAAGTGGATGCGATTTCTGTAGATGTGCACGTCTCATCCGTGTTGAGCGAACCCATTTGTGCATGCTGGAGCCAGGTTTCCGTATAGCATTCATAGAGAAGGGGGGTCTCGAGGAGAGACGCTTGTAGACTGCTAATATCAGAAAAGGAGACCGCCAAAGACTCGATTTCGCCGGAAGGATCTATCGGAGAATCGCTAATGGTCGCCCGCCATCCTCCTACGGCATCATAATGTTCTAACGCGATTCCAAATGGGTCGAGAAGGGAATGACAACTTGCGCAAACAGCGTCAGATTGGTGTACCCCGCTAATCGTTTGGGCACTTTCTCCCGTAAATGTATTCGGAAGCATGCTATCCATTTCAAAACCGTTTGGTGCAATACCAAAGGGGAGACACAAAAGTCGCCGAGCAAGCATATGACCACGATGTGCGATAGAGGGATGTAGCGCCACGGTATGCGACGCTGGAATGGCCGCACGAGAGAGGATTCCCGAGCGCTCTGTGGGCGGTAAGCTCACCGGCTGCCAGTCATCAACGGTAACCGCCGAAGCAGAAACGCCATAGAGATCCTCCATATGGGTATTGACATACCCTTGGCTAGAGGAGAAGAGCTCGTTCAAGGTTGCGGACTCTTTCCATACATGTTCGGAAAAGAGCTGCAGCTCATACCGTATCGATTCTGCGGTATCCGCATCAAAATTGGGAAAATAGGAAGCGTCTTTGTATCGCCCCAAGATTTTCGCAGCGCCGAGCCAATCTTGGTTTACGCGAGCAAATTTCGTCGCGCAGCGATCATCTTCGAGCATCGTATCTATGATGGTGTCCAATTCGGCTTGAATTCGTTCTTGTTGTGCCATCTCGAGCATCTCGGGGCTCGGCGGTGCGTCCCAGAGAAAGTAGGACATCTTTTCGGCGAGGGCATAATCCGGTGGTAAAGAGGAAAAGGAATCGATGGAACCCATATACAGAAACTGTGGGGATTGCAAAAGGGCTTCGACTGCGATTCGCAAGCCATTTTGGGTTTGGGATTGGCTTTGAATCAAATCGTAGAAAAAAGTACGTTCGCTCCCGCTCATGGGTCTACGGAATGCGACGAGGGCTTTTTCTCTGAACCAAGAAAAGGCGCATGCGTCGTCGTCTCCACATCCGACCATGCTTTCATACTCCGTACCGATTACATCTCCAACATCCTCCGCAATTGTCGAAAGCGCGCGCAACTCTTCGTACGATACGTTCCCCAAATGCCAAGGTTGCGCCTCTTGTATGTAGAGCTCCGGATATCCCACTTCGATACCAAAGCTGTCCATTACGGTATTTTGTAGCTGAATTGGCGTGAGTCTCTTGAGTCCACCATGACCCACACGGTCGCTTTCTTCGGAACAGGTGTTTTGCTCGCATGGGTTCAGTCCTTCATTTTCGCGCTGTAGGAATTCTACGATGATTTTGTATTCTTCACTAAAGCGGGGAAAACGGAGGCCGCCTCCATGGTTGAGGAATCCCAGCACCTTTTGCTCCATCGTGTAGGAGCCCACATTGGGAAGGGTGCGTTGGGCAATGTTTCGTAGCATTTCAAGGTTTTCAGTGGTCGGATCCGCCCCGTTGAGGACAA
>JAYYRF010000149.1:0-4539 GCA_036127535.1 Myxococcota bacterium
CGATCTCTCTTGTACATTCGAAGTGCCAATATATGCTTACAAAGGTTTCCCTTCGCAAAATCGAGACAATCACATTTCACTTTGCCTTCTCGCGGAGAAAATACGCGATGCGGCTCGAGTCCACCGCGAACCACATATTCATATGTACCAACAGAGCGAACCACGAGTTCTCTGGCTCGATTCAAGCGATAGGGATCGATGGAAGAGAGCCATTCCGATGAAACAGAACGAATCGTAGGTCCGGTCTCACGAAAATAAAAAGCAGAGCGCTTCCCCATCACCCGATTGGCTTCCTCGATTAACGACGATGCCCTCTTCAAGGAAATCCCCTGCACCATCGCTACATCTTCCGCCTCGGCCTGTGCCATATCTTCGATATCGGTGATTCCAATACGCAAAAGACGACGAGCCAGTTTGCCACCAATACCATCAATGCCCGTGAGAGAGACCGCCTCTTCGTGAATACCATAGGCAACCATTTCCCGTAGGGCCTGGATTCGTTCTCGTATCGGTACATCTTCTTCGTCAAGCACGACGGACTCTGCTTCGTCTTTCGAGGGGGAGAGCACCGCCACCGCCGCGGAGAGAATTCGCTCTAAGGATTCGACCAGCCTTCGAATTTCAAAGGAATAGCAACCAAAATCCTCGGCAACGGACTCTACATCCCCCGTTCGCGTCCAAGCCCTGATCACCAGCGCGGTTTTGATCGTATCCAAGAGATGGCGACCGGAACGATGGAAGCGCTTCAACACGGATGCGGTTGAGCCCTCTAAAAGAATAGAGCGCTCTTGTCCCAGTAGATCCGATAAGCCGTCGAGTTCTTCAAAATCGGTGGGAAGTTTGGGTTGGCAGTCCGATGTGCCAATTGCGATCAAAAGTAAATCTAAAAAGGTAAAATCCTGAGCGGAATCCGACCGTAGACGACGAGAAAGAGACACAACCGTTCGTGGACGGAGCATTTGGCGCACCGCAATGCGCCCCAGTCCCGTCGCCTCCAAACATGTTCGACCTTTTTTTAAGGTGTTCGCGAGCATGCCCGCTTCCAGCATTTCGCGAAGAACGGAATCCAAATCTCCCAATCTTTGTTGATGCTTGGCCAATGTGCTATCAAAACACCGATGAAGCTGTGTTTGATTCTTGACCAGCCCGCTCGCCACTTCGATGACCACTTGTTCTGCAAGGGCGGCCTCGGAACCCAGCTGGGATTGTATATTCTCAAAGTCTCCGCGCAAATAGCGTTCGATACCTTTCGCCCATGTCGGTGCGATCAGCAGAACATCTCCCGCATCGTCCAATCCTCTTCGTCCCGCGCGACCCGCGCGTTGCCAAACCGTGTTGACGCTCAAAGGCACAAAATCCAAGCCGTTGAATCCCTGCAAATCGTACAGGACAACCAACCGAGCCGGAAGATTGACCCCCATTTCCAACGTTCCCGTAGAGATCAAAATATCAAGGGTACGCGATCGATACGAGGCTTCTGTGGCTTTTCGATCGACGTGGTTTAAACCCGCATGGTGGTGAGCCGCACACAGTTGTTCGTCCTTGAGGAAGGCCGAGAGTTGCTCTGCGCGACGCCGACTCTGAACGAAGACCAAGGCTTGACCGCCATTTTTAACGCAGTTTCTCATCTCCGTGAGAAGGATCGTTCGCTTGTCTGATGCCTTTTTAAATCGAGAAACCCGCCAACGTAACGGTACAAAGCGCCACTCGCTGCCAAAGTCCACCCCTTTCAGCCAATCGGATAATTCGGTGCGATTTCCCATGGTTGCGGACAAACCAAGAATGCGAACAAACGGGTTCAACCGGCGAAAGCGGTTCAAGGCGCCTTCAAGCCTTGAACCGCGCTCCCGCTGTGCCAACAAATGAAACTCATCCACCACCAAAAGGTCGAGTTTTGGAATCCAAGTCCAGTGGCTTCGCCAATTCCGGGTGCATGCATCCAAGCGCTCGGGCGTCATGATAAGCAATGTCGAGGCCTCAAAAGAGAGGGGATACACACCATTCAGGCGATGCTCTCCGGTAAATGCGCCAACGGGATATTCTGAAAATCGCACCGTCCAACGTTCCAAGAGTTCACTGGCAAGCGCTCGTAGGGGCGTGAGGTAAACCACGCGCCCACCCTTTTGGAGACAATCCCCAATCGTCTGCTCGGCAAGCCATGTTTTTCCACTGCCCGTTGGGAGTTGAAGAATGCAATTGAATCCACTGCTCAACAAACCGCGCGCTGTAATTTCTCGCTGCGGAGGGTTGAGATGGATCTCGGTGTTCGATGCAAACATAATTACCTCGTACACCCTATATCAACATTGCAAATATGTGTCGATTTATACGTATCAACCTCGATTGTGATACCGATTTAAACGCTTTATAATATTCACCATGCATACCCGTTCTCTTTGCGTTTCGATACATGTACATTTTATTTCTCCCATGTCCGTTTCTGAGATGGACAGCCGAAGTCATACCCGCATGCAAGAAGAACTCCGTTCGTTATTTCTCGCGCGCGACTGCTCTTGGAGGGAATCTTGAGACGATTCGATGCTGGCCGTGATGGCGAAACAATATTTGTACCTCCCCCAACCGAGTCTACCCTACCCGAAAAGTGGGCAACCATCATCGCGTCCTATCTCGGAGATCATACACTTCGACCGATTCAATTCAAAGCGCTACACCAATTTCGCATTCTCGAATCTCGTCGAAATTTGGTCGTCTGCTCCCCCACCAACAGCGGCAAAAGCCTCATCGGCCACCTTTTGTTACTGCAAGAGGCACAAAAAGGCAGACGAGCCATACTGTTGGTTCCCTTGCGGGCACTCGCCCAAGAGAAGAGACGCGAACTCAGCACGCTGTTTCGCAAACTCCAAGACGTTTTGGATTCTCCCCCACCTTCCATTGAAATATCGACGGGTGATTATCGGCTAGAAGGGTGTTCCTATACCGATCCACCCCCTGAAACCGGTGAGGTCATCATTGCGACACCGGAGCGATTGGATTCCATCATACGAAACCCTGACCACGAACAATGGGTTCGTTCCATCGGAACCGTGGTGATCGACGAAGCCCATTTGGTGGGGAACAAACGACGCGGCTCAACCTTGGAATTTTTAATCGCAACGCTGTTGTCTTTGAACACCCCTCCCCGACTTTCGCTGCTGTCGGCGACCATCGGAAATCCAGAAAGACTGCGCGATTGGCTCAAACCATGCGATCTAATTTTGGACACGCACCGCGTCCCGCCACTGCAAAAAAACGTTCTCGTCCTCGAAGAATCCGAAAATCCAGACGCTTTCTTGTCCGTAGAAGTGAGAAAGGTTCTCAGTGATTGTGAACACGCCGTACTGATCTTCGTGTACAAGCGCACACAAACAAAGAAGCTGGCCGATTTTCTATCCAAACAACTGCAGCAGAACGTACTGTACTATCATGCAGGATTGTCCACCTCACATCGAGAGTCCATACGCAAAACCTTCTTGTCCGGAGCGGCCAAGTGCTTGGTTACCACAACCGCCCTATCGATGGGTATGAATCTACCCGCCACCCATGTCTACATCCGCGATGCGGTCTTTCATGGTTTTGGTACCGTATCCATCGGTGACCTTCTTCAGGCCATGGGTCGAGCGGGGCGAGGACAAAAAGCGGGATACGCAGCGGTGATCCTTCGCCACAACGATCCCCGGAATCCTCGCGAGCTCGCTCGTGATCTCGCTTTGGGAACCACAGAACCGATCCGTTCTGCATTCGAACCCATCGTTCACCGCAGCCTGAAAAACGGCTCCGATAGTATGACCCCAAACCACGCCATCCTCATCGGGGCTTGTCTGAGCAGAAGCGGAAGAGAAGGCGTGCGCAAAGACACCCTCCATTCCATTCTCAAAAGAACCCTTGCATCAGATACGGTGCGTGGAAATACGTCGTCGGCTATCGCATTTCTGATCGAGCATTGCCTTGCATATGCCGAAAAAGATCGATTGTTTCTAACCGTACTGGGACGCAACGGAATGAGAAGCATGCTTCCCATCCCTTTTATCACTGGGGTGGGACAACTCTTTCGAGACTTTTTTTGTATCTATCCACAAGACGATGCGCTTCGTCAATTCTCAGCTTTGGATCACTTAATTTTGATCGGCCTTCTCTTTGAGAACACACCCACCTTCGGAAGATATAGCCAAAGCCTCGCCCAAAAAATCGACGCCTGGCACGAATCGCAATCCATAAACGAAAAATCCTATCTTTTTCGAAAATGGATCATGGGATCCTCTTCGACGATACTCGAATTGTTGGGTTCACTGGGAATCAAGGTCGACTACGGGAAACCCGAACAATCCAGAAAGCGTGCCTACCTGTCGGTGTTCAGCGCGTTGATTCTGCTCGAAAGATCCCGTGGCACGTCTTGCCGAAATATAGAGAGGCGGTGGCACATCAAACACGTCGCCTCGTTGGAAGAGCGATGGCGCGATTCGGCCATTTGGTTGCTGTCCGGACAGGCAAATATGCTCGAATTGCCCTCTTTTTACTACCACCTGCTGGAGACGTGCGCGG
>JAYYRF010000150.1:0-2617 GCA_036127535.1 Myxococcota bacterium
GATCTGTCGTGTGCCTTCTTCTTCCCTGTTTACAATATTACTTTACAAAGAAGCATGATAAAATCGTAGAAGAGCGCAAGGTACTGGACATAACGAAAACAACACACTGGGAGCCGCTCTCTTGGACAGATATTCCGATCCCCAACTGGAATCCTCTGCTCGAAAAACACAAGCGAACAATCTTGGGCTCCATTTGCGATCCGAAACAACATACAACAACTTTCTTAATTTCTGTTGCGTCGCCTTCCCTTGCGAGTCTCTACATCGAAAAACTGAGACATCGATTCCTACAATCCAGTTCGACAACCTTTTTGGTTAAGTCCAAGGGTCCTATGCAAAAGAGTGGTGACTACAAAGGTATCGAAGATATCTTTCCTTCCTCACTAGAGGAGCGTATCTTCGCCCTGATTGAAGAGGAAGACGCCGATGAGCTCACAACACACTACATCAGGGAAAGCAAGAAGGGATTCTATCGCGAATGGAAACAGGGTACACCCATGTTGCTCTTCATCGATCGCTACAACAATCTCGATGCACTATCGCGAAAAGTACTACAAGAATTGATCGATTGGACTGTACAGAACGAAGGACGCAGCCAGCTCTACATTATCGGAACCGTTGGTTTTGAAAAAGATAACCCGCCGCCCAAGAGCCATATGATTAAGCCGTGGATAGACGAGCTAGAATGGCAACATTTAAAAGAAATTTGTCTAAAACACCCCAGTCTTTCCTCTAATATTATTCGGTGGATCGAAGAAGAAAAACAGTCCCACACGGAGGAGAAAAACCAAGATCCTTCACTCGATAAGATTTGCCGCTGGTTGACCCACTTGTGCCGGTATGAAAGAAAGAGCCTCAGAGTGGAGAAAAATCAACTTGACTTCCTTCCGGGTCATCGTAAAAAGATTCGAACCCCCGACCGACAGGAACGAAAAAAGCGAGATTATGAAGCGCATATCAAACGGTATGTAGAAAACAAGACGACCAAAATCGAACTGCAAAAGATTTTATTGTACGAATTTTTCAGATCGAATCAACCCACCCCTTTTCAACTCCATACGCTCAGTCTGGAAGAGCACATCACAAGAAGTCCCAGCAAGAACCAAAACGCCTTCTTAATCAGAGAAGACCTGCTTCACTACAGCCTAAGGCGGATTTTAGAGCGAGAAGCTCAATTCCAAAAAGACGACCAACGCTCCTCGTCCAAATGGCTTCAAAATATACCCCATAATATCATTCGACTGTTCAAAAACCGCTATCATACGACGAATAACACACATCGTAAATCAGACACAACAAGAGACGCTGAAAGAGAAGAAATTTATGTCCAACTCCTTGCAAATCAATGGAGTCGCGACGTTGCCAACCATATACTCTCGTTCATTCGAAATCGATACTACGCGACCCTTCAAAATTCAGCCGATCATACTCTTAATCCTAAGGCTAAAAGCGGAATTCCAGGATACGTGCAACAAAATATCTGCCTATTTGCTCACATATACGCATGCATTGGCTGGGGTGACCGGGAGACAGAGTCGAACGAATGCCAAGAACTCGAAGCACTCACCCTCTATGCGATTAAATTTCATTTGGTGACGGTTCTAAACGAAACCTTGCTCCCCTTACTCAAGCTCTGCGGCAGAGACACCCTTGAATTACGAGCAAGGGCACTCCTAATTCCCAGGCCAACCGAGAAGCAAACCACCCTCTCCCTGCTTACAGAATTTAGCCATCTGATTCATCAAAGCCCGATTGTTCCCAATCAATGGGATGCGTGTATCGAATATAAGACTTGGTTACACTTTTTTGAGCGATTGTATAGTATGAAAAAAGAGCCCTTACATGCCCAAGAGAAAGAAATGCTCGCTCAACTCAGGGAAAAAAGCCATTTAAGCGAAATGAACCATCCAAATGACGACTCGCCTCTAAACGATCCGTATCATCCTGTTTATTATCAGCTGCAAATCCAATTTTACTATATACTGCTAACGAGCAGTCCATCGGATCAAAGCGATCCCAATCAGCTACACGCATTTGTAAAGAAGCTTGAACAAATGCGTGTCGAAATTGCATCCAAGCGCAATCAACTTGCTTCCTCCGAAGCTGAAAAGTGTAAACATATCGACTTCAACCTCAAACTCGTCGACCTCCGCGTTGAAAATCAATACCTTCGCAAGAGATTCGAAATGATTGAAGAAATATCCAAGGGAAAGGGAAATCTCAACTTCCTTGGAAAAACAAATCGAAAGTACGAATCAGACCAGTTGATCGTTGAAATCGCAGGCTTGCAAAAACTGCGAAAAGCTCACGACAAGAACAACATGGACTACGAGTACTCCCTACTCAGAGACTTGTATCTGCATTTAAAACAATATACCGAGGCTTACGATAATAACGAAGCGAACATTCGGGTGTGTGAATCCAAAGCCCAAAAAGCCAAGGTCACCAACAGATATACCTATCATGCCCAACTGAGAAATATATTCAAAGGGGCCTGTAAGCAGGTGTTCGCCTTGCTGCATATGTCGCCATCCGAACGAAACGATCCCATTCCAACATCGAAGAATATCGGTAGCCGACTCAGTATTGCAACACGAAAAATTCAAGAGATTGCCTT
>JAYYRF010000151.1:0-7189 GCA_036127535.1 Myxococcota bacterium
CTTGAAGGTTTCGCGAGTCAAACGTCTCTCCTGTCTGTACGCTCCAATCTCGTTGGATTTCGAAATCTCTTTACTGGAGGTGAGGATGCGGGAATGGATGATCTTTTGACGGATATTGGTCATGGAGACCTGAGCGAACAAATTCTAAGCGATATCGATGCGACGATCTCACTTGCTGACTCGATAGACACGTCTTTGAAAGAATTAATCGTGGATGATATCGATACCGCAATGGAGTTTTACGACTCTTTGGCCAAGGTAACGACCGCACTAAAATCAGATTTAGCAACGGTTCTTCAAATGCAAATTCCATCGGAAGCTGCCGGAGACAACGATTAAAATCCGCATCGAGGTCTCTCTAACATAGAGAGACCTCGACTGCGTTTGGTTGCGGTTGAGTAATTGAAAAGACCATTGTATGGATAATGTAAAGTGCTAGGTGAAACCGGAAATACAGAACTCTTATCAGTCCTGCTCGATCCCTTCATGAACCCTAATGCGCGAACATACTGGATGGGGCTCTTTGTCAGCGTGTTTATCGCAGCATTGTACTTCTTTATTGTTCGTCCTCCATGGACGTATAAAAGAATCAAAAAACTCGTCTTGCATCCCTCTTCACAGCTTGATTTACAACTCTTTGTTGGACGTCAGTTATTGAATATACTCATCGGAGCGCCGATAGTTCTTTCCGGATGGCTATTGGCTACCAAGGGCGTGCGTTGGATGGATCGGCACTTTGTCTCTCCCTCTGCTCCGGATTGGTCGGAATCGACCATCGTTTTGCTGTACTCCTTTGTTTTATTTGTTTGTTGGGATCTGAGTCGCTTCGCTTTACACAAGCTCATGCACGAAGTTCCTTTTTTGTGGAACTTTCATCAAGTGCATCATTCTGCTGAAGTTCTCACACCGCTTACGCACCACCGGATTCACCCCGTTGAGTCATGGCTTTACACGTTGCGTGGAATGGTGGTGACCGCATTTGTCGCGGGCTCTTTTTATTGGGTCTTTCGAACCCAACTTTCACCGTACACGATATTGGGGGTTCCGAGTATCGGATTTCTGCTCAATGTTTCCGTTGGAAACCTCCGACACAGCCAAGTTTGGATTCGTTATCCCACCTCGATTGAAAAGTGGTTTATTTCACCGGCGCAACATCAAATACACCACAGCAACGAGCGCAAACATTACGGAAAAAATTACGGTACTTGGTTGGCCATTTGGGATCGGATGTTTCGATCTTGGCTTCCGGCGGATGAAAAACCGGTTTCCTTTGGAATCGAAAACGCGAATCATAAGCACAATCTTTTGTCGGCATGGTTTGGTCCTTTCCGTAAGTATGCGCCCATTGTGCTCGTACTGCTTGCTTCAACGACGGTCTATGCGGAAGATGATGACAACAATGATGATGCCGAGGATAAGCAAGAATCGGAAAAGGACTCGTCCGATGCTGCCTCCGATGATCAAAATCAGAAAGAGGATACGGTGGATGGGGATCGTTTCGGCGAAGCGATGATTATTTATTCGGATGATGAGACGTTACGGGTTGCTGGTTCAGCACAACAGGTCGGCCAAGAGTCTCTTGAATTGTATGAATTTGATAACGTGGAACAAGTACTTCAGTTTGTTCCGGGCGTTGCAACGCGAAACGAGGACGGTTTTGGTTTGCGTCCAAATATTGGAATTCGCGGAGCGAATAGTGATCGAAGCGCTAAAATTACATTGATGGAAGATGGGGTTCTGTTCGCTCCCGCACCCTATGCAGCACCCGCTGCGTACTACTTTCCCATGGCAACGCGAATTGTCGGATTGGAGGTATTCAAAGGCCCTGCGGCTACGAGACATGGACCCTTTACTGTTGGTGGTGCAATCAATGTACTGACGCGCGAGATTCCGCGTGAGGCGACGTATGCCGCTGACATAGCAACTGGACTGAGACAAACCCACAAAGCGCATCTGTGGGCCGGTAAAAGATGGAACCGTGTTGGCCTTCTCGTCGAAGGGGTTCATCTTCAAAGCGACGGATTTAAAGAATTAGATGGGGGAGGGGACACCGGATTTAATCGTACCGAGTTGATGCTGAAGAGCTCCGTTCGACAAGACAACAGTGACATAGAACTAAAGCTTGGTTATGCGCGAGAGCACAGTAATGAAACCTATCTCGGATTGAGCTCATCAGATGTGCAAGCAGAACCGTATCGTCGATATCGCAGCTCCCAGCTCGGTGACATGCGCTGGAATCGCACCCAAGTGGAATTGGCTTGGAAATTTAAGCCAACAGATCATTTGCGTTTCCATACGGTTGCTTACCATCATTGGCTGGATCGTTCTTGGACAAAGCTCAATGGTTTTCGCGATGGTACATCTCTCCATCAACTTTTGTCCGCGGACGAGCTCTCTGGTCAAGCCGACGTATACATGGCAATTCTGCAAGGAGAAGAAGACTCCTTTGACTCGGGTCAATATCTTCAAATTGGAACCAATCATCGAACGTTTCATTCCTTTGGGGTACAGAGTAAAGCAAAATGGGACTATTACGGGGATTCTTTTTCCAGCTCATTGGAGTTTGGTATACGCTTTCACGGCGATGATGTCCTGCGTGTCCACACGGAAGAGGCATACGCGATGCGAGCCAGTATTTTGGAAAATACCGATATTGGCGTGGAAACCATGCTGGACAGCCATGCAAAGGCGAACGCGCTTGCAATGCACCTTCATGAGGAATTGAGTTTTGATTGGGTTCATCTCTTTCCGAGTGTGCGTTTGGAAATTGTACAAGGGCAGCGCGAAGATCTCTATGTAACGACCCAAGAGTCAATTGTGCGCGCAACACCGCTTCCGGGGTTTGCTGCTCTGTTCGACATCGGAGACGCGGCAGATTTTTTTATGGGTGTTCATCGTGGTTTTTCCCCGGTTGCGCCGGGTCAACCTGAAGAAGTCAAGCCGGAACTCAGCTGGAATTATGAATCCGGTATACGATTTGAATTGGGATCCAGTCATGCCGAAGTCGTTGGTTTTTTCAACGACTACAGCAATCTTATCGGTCAATGCAGTTTTTCTGGCGGATGCGCCGGTAATGAGATCGATCAGCAATACAATGGTGGCGCCGTTTGGATTTATGGTTTCGAAAGTCTTTTTTCCACGGACATTCCCTTGGTTTCCGGTATGTCGGTACCAATTCAAGGAACATACACGCTTAATCGCTCTTCGTTTCAAACGGACTTTTATTCCTCTTTTGCCCAATTCGGTGCGGTTCAAGAGGGAGACAGCTTACCTTATCTACCCACACACCAAGCCGCGCTTACACTGGGTTTCAAAACAGAATTTTTTCAGGTGAGCAGTACGCTGAGCTACCGTTCTGCGCTACTTGATTCGGCCGGTCGCTTCGATGAAGGAACGGTTGAGGTACCAGGCCTCTTACAACTAAATGCTGCCGTAGAGACGCAGATTCAAGACAAACTTTCCCTCTATTTTACGGGTCGCAATTTGACCAATGAACAAAGTGTTACGTCGTGGCGCCCCTTTGGGGCTCGACCCGTTGCACCGTTACAGGTGATGTTTGGTGCAAAGTGGACGGATTAGGTGGAAAAAACCCGTTTGTGAGCTTGGCTCACAAACGGGTTTTTCACTTACTTTGCGCCGTTTTCTTTCAATAGCTTGGTAACAGCGTCGTGATTATGGCGCTTTGCATCCATCAAAGGTGTACCACCCCACCGATCTTTCGGATTCAGATTAATCTTTCGATCGATGAAGAACGAAACCACTTCTGCGTGACCTTCTGATGCTGCGAGATGGATGGGTGTTCTTCCATCGTAATCAGCTAAAGATAGGTCGACACCCTTGCTTTCCAAGCGCAAAATGGCCGATAAATCTCCCTTCGAAGCCGCCCACATGAGCTGTGAAAGTTGATCGGAAAAAGCGTGTAAATCGTTTTGTCTGGGGTCTTTCTTTTCTGTGAGTCCGGTAAGGTTGTCATAGTTGTGAAAGTTGAATGTTTGAACGAGTTCTTGGCAAAAATCGATACCGCGTACACTGTTTCCGAGTTTGTCCAAGCGAGGAGACCAAGTACAGATACCCATGACATTGGGAATAACGATAAGCAAGGCACCGGCAACACCGCTTTTCGCAGGTAGACCAATGGAAAAGGCAAATTCTCCCGAGAAGTCATACATACCACAAGAGTACATCAAAGATAGGCAGTTTTGAACGGTTCTCGGAGCAAAAACACGCTCATTGGTTACGGGGCAAACGCCACCATTTGCCAGTGTGCCAGCAATGATCGACATCTGATCTGCATTGAGATCGATAGAACAAACTTGGAAGTAGAACTCCAAAACCTGTAGCATATCCGCCCAGTCAGGGAAAGCCTTATTCTCTCTCATATAATAGCTGAGCGCAAAGTTTCGGTCTGCTGTTGTCCGTTCGGAAAGATATACGGAATTATTAAAGCCCACTTTCCGACCACCCGCTAACGCTTTCCATTTTTCCATGACGTAATCAAATCGATCTGCTACGTCGAGATCAGGACGCAACAGAGAGCAACTCATGATGGCACCAGAATTGATCATGGGATTGTGCGGTTTTCCTTCATGATTCAGGGTTAGTTCGTTAAAGCCACGGCCACTTGGTTCACGCCCAATGTATTGGTGCACGAGATCTTCTCCGTGCTCTTCCAGTGCGAGACAATAGGTGATGGGTTTACTGCATGATTGTACGCAAAAATCAACATCGTGATCACCGATGGAGTGACGTTGACCATCGACGGTACATACAGAAACCGCGTATTGCTCTGGATTGACTCGGCCGAGTTGTGGGATGTAGTTCGCAACGCTACCGCTTTTGTTGGATTGGGTCTTGTGAAAAATCTGCTCGATGTCTTTTGTGAATTCTTGGAAGTCCGGAATCACCATGTTGCCTTGAATCGCATGTTCTACAACTTCGATGCTGGAACTGATCAGTTGACAAAATTCATCCAGTTCTATTTTACTGTTCTCTTGTTTTTTCTTTAGTGCAGTGATCAGTGGTTTGATGCGTAGGTCATCTTTGAGGATGCCCATGGATTCCAAAGCATCGAGGATATTTTTCGGGGTGACATAGCTTTGATTCGATGGATCTAAAGCTTTAAATATATTGATTTCTCGCTCGCTTATATCGGGAGCATTCGATTTTTTCTTTGTCATGATTTTCTCGATTTACAGGATAAAAAAAGCCCCGCTGAGCGGGGCAAAATGGTAAAGGGTTTTACTACTGAATATCGCAAACAGTTTTCAGCATTCTGGAGGCAACGCGGTAGGGGTCAGCGTTTGCATTTGGGCGTCGATCCTCGAGATAACCCATGCCTTCAAGGGCAACGTTTCGTGGAATACGGATACTGGCTGTGCGATCTGCCGCGCCGTAACGAAATTCTTTGTACGAGCATGTTTCGTGTGCACCAGTGAGACGAGATTCATAGTCATCACCGTATACAGCCAAATGCTCCTCTACCTTGTTACCGATCTTGTCGCAGGCAGCTCGGATAGCTTCGATACCGTTTTGGCGTCGCATTTCATTGGTCGAGAAGTTGGTATGCATTCCTGCACCGTTCCAGTCTCCCTTTGCGGGTTTGGCTTCTAAACTAATGGTGATGTCATATTTTTCTGCGGATCGGTGGAGCAACCAGCGAGCGAACCAAATGTGATCGGTTGACTTAAGTGCACCAGCGCAGATCTGAACTTCAGCTTGTCCAGGCATGACTTCCCAGTTTGTTCCGGTAATTGCCAAGCCTGCGTCCAAAGCGACCCTTAGGAAGTCTTCATACGCATCGCGTCCAGAAATGTTGTTTGAGCCAACAGCACAGTAGTATGGTCCTTGTGGTGGAGGCTCTCCACCTTCAGGAAATCCGTATGGTGAACCATCTAGCTTGAGATAGGTGTATTCTTGCTCAAAACCGAACATGGGATCTTTAGAGGCCGCACCAGAGTCGAGGACGCGACGAAGCTCATGTCGATGATTGGTGCTATGGACAGAACCGTCTCCGGAATAGACTTCGCAAAGAACGAGGTAGTGTCCAACGCGGTAAGGATCTCGGATGGCACGAACGGGCTTTAATATAATATCTGAATCTGCTCCCTCCGCTTGGTTGGTTGATGATCCATCTGCACCCCAGTCTGGGAAGAACGATATGGGAATATCGTCCACATTCGTGAAGGAGGTGGATAGAGGGATAGATGGATTGGTCAAAACCTTTGTTTTCGCTCTTAGGCTTGCAGTTGGTTGTGTACCGTCAATCCAAATATATTCGGCTAGAATAGACATGATTAGCTCCGTTTTGGTTTGGGTTCAACAAACTATTACAGGGGGAGTTTCTTACAGCCAACCCTAATTTATAGTTGAAAAAAAATAAGGTAGTACCTTAGTATTTATTCAGACTTAGTATGATTCTAATTGATGACATTGGGATCTTCTGTTGCGAGTAATTAAAGGTGTTGCTGTATGGGCTACTTTGGTCAATACAGATTCAAAAGGGAAGTAAAAGTGTCTGTTCGCATTATGCTTGTTGACGATCATCCTCTTTTTCGGCTTGGATTACGGTTATTGCTACAAAAAGAAGATGATTTTTCCATTGTAGCCGAGGTAGATAATCCCAATACTGCTTGGGAAGATTTTCAGCAGATAAACGTAGATTTGGTGATATGTGACCTTTCTTTTCAAGAGGGTAGCGGTCTTTCCTTGGTACGCCGTATCCGAGATAGTGGCTCAGAATGCCCGATCTTGATTCTCTCTATGCACGATGAATCGTTTTGGGCAGAGAGGGTACTGCAAGAAGGAGTGAACGGTTACCTGATGAAAGACCAAAATATCACGACGGTTATCCAAGCGGCTCGTTCAATTTTGACAGGAAACATATATCTAAGTCCCAGCATTCAGCAGAAGATCTTTCGTCAGATTTCAGGAATGTCTGCTGGAGAGATTTCTCTCCGAAATCTCTCGGGTCGAGAAGATGAGGTTTTTCAATGCATGGCTCAAAGTATGACAACAAAAGAAATTGCCAAAACGTTATATATTAGTGTGAAGACTGTACAGACTCATCAGGCGAATATCAAAAAGAAACTAAAGCTGGACTCTCTTGCTGATTTGCGCATGCTCGCCATAAAGTATTCTGAATCCGATCATTGATGGAGCTGTGAATGGAACATTCTCGAGGGGAATACTG
>JAYYRF010000152.1:0-5654 GCA_036127535.1 Myxococcota bacterium
CATCAAGAATTATTGAGTGACTATGAAGAAGCCATCATCGATGGAGATGCCGAACGGATGTCTGAACTGCAAGATCGCTTGGATGTGGTCGGTTGGGATCTCGGGCACAACATCGATTCAATGTTGGAGCGGGTTGGAGCACCGCCCGCTACCGCAAAAAATACGAACCTTAGCGGTGGTGAAAAACGCCGGGTGGCTCTAGCGCGGACCTTGTTGTCCAATGCCGATCTTCTAATCCTCGATGAGCCGACGAATCATTTGGACGTGGAGACGATCGAATGGTTGGAAGCCTTCTTGAAGGGGTATCGCGGAGGCGTTCTTCTCGTAACGCACGATCGATACATGCTCGAATCGGTGGCTACGCATATTGTGGAGATCGAAAATGGTCTCACATACCGTTATACCGGTGGATACAGTGACTATTTAGAGGAACGAACCGAACGTCAGTTTCGTTTGGAGCAGGCGGAAGATCGGCGTCTTAAGATTTTAGCAAAGGAATTGGCTTGGGCGGCTCGTTCTCCTTCTGCGCGGAGCACCAAACAGAAAGCGCGTTTACAGCGTATTGATGGACTAAAAAATAAAATTTGGAGCGCGCAAGAAGAATTAAAACTTCGTTTCATGACGCTGGATAACTTCGGAGCCAATCTCATCGAGGCAAGAGACCTCGCTTTTGGATATGATGAGCCTCTCTTCGCTCGATTGGATTTTAGTATCGCACCAAACACGCGCCTCGGTATCATCGGACCGAACGGGGCGGGTAAGTCGACCTTAATGAAAATCATTGCCAAGAAACTAAAGCCTCAAAAAGGGAATATTTCATTTCATTCTCGCTGCAAAATCGGTATGATCGACCAAAAACGATCGGGACTCAAACTAAATGAGACGGTATGGGAAGCCGTTGGTGGCGGGAATGATCATGTTTTTGTAAATGAACAGCCCGTTCACGTCGCGTCCTTCTTGCGACGTTTCTTATTTTCCCGCGAGATGCTTGAGCAGAGAGTGGACGGACTGAGTGGAGGTGAGCGCGCTCGTCTCTTGCTGGCAAAATTAATGCTGAACGGAGCCAATTTGATACTGTTGGACGAGCCGACAAACGATCTCGACTTCTTAACGTTGCGATCATTGGAAGAGTCTTTGTTGTCGTTTGGCGGTGCGGTAGTTGTAATCTCCCACGATCGCGCATTTTTGGATCGCGTTTGTACCAGTGTTTTATCCTTTGAAGCCGGTGGTCGGGTTGTTGAGTACGCTGACCGACAACAGGCACTTGCAGCGAGGCGAAAGAGTGACCCACCAACGGAAACTGCTCCGAAGAAGCGAAAAACGGTGGAGAAAAGTGTAAAAAAGGGATTGTCCTTCAAAGAAAGAAAAGAGTTGGCCGCTCTGCCCGACGAAATCGAGCGTTTGGAACAGCAGCAAGAAGAGTTGATCGAGCGCCTCAATGATCCGAGTTCATACAAGGACTCCGAATTTGACGTAAAGCGTTCTGCGCAGATGCTGCAAGAAATAGAGGATACCGTAGCGCGTTTGTATGAGCGATGGGAAGCGCTGAGCGAGCTGGATTTGTAAATGCGCTAGTGCGGAATTACTTCCCAACCAAACCATAGAAGGGACACGTACAACGTGGTTTTTACCCATCGCAAAGAGGAGGCCGCAAACGTGCTCCAAAAGCCAATTCCAACAATTCCCGCACTCCAGGTCGCGATGGCGTACGGGATGGGAAGAATCGCGGCCAAGCAGACGCCTTTGATCCCGTGTCGGTTCATAAAAGAAAAAACGGTGGGAAAACGAGAAACCAAGAAGGTTTTCTTCTGGGGGAAATAGTTGATGAATCGACCTAAGCCGTATCCGAGAGCGCCAGCGATGTGACTGGCAAACGACATAGCAATGATAATCCGGTGGATCGGAATGTCTGCTCCCAGTCCCAAAATGGCGAATGGCTCACTCGTGAGCGGCATTGGACTGGTGTCGGTGATCAAGGTTCCGAGCATGAGACCGTAAATTCCCATGGTTTCCAAAAGTATTTTTCCATAGGTTTCAATCGACTCTTTGCAAAGGTAGCTGCACGTTCCCCCAAGAATTATGAGGACGATGAGTGTCATTGCGAGACGAACAATTTGCTCTTTGGTGTTGTACTGCTTCATGGGCTAGGATGAGTGGGAGATCGTTGACCTCTATCACAGATTCCGAAACCCATTTAATTTTTCCTTTTTTTCTTTTGTCCTCTTTTTGAAAATTATTGATTCATATCGATATAAACCCGTTGCATCTCTCTTTTTAAGATACAATGTACTCTTGTAGTTGCGTAAAATTGGATTTTGCTTTGAGTACGACGCGCATCATAAATCTCAAAATTGAAAAGCTTCAAAAGATGGTTGATAATGAAAGCACCATTATCATCCGTTCTCCCCGGAAGAGTTCCCATCAGCCCGTATCCTTCCACGAGCACTTTAAAGAAAATTATTCCGAGATTCGGCGTTTTTGCTCATCCTTCGATCAACAAGGACTCGCCATTATCATCGTCGATGACCGTTCCATCGTTGCAAAGGCTTGTATGGCAGCCTACCCAAATCGAATCAATTCAATGATTTTGGGTCGCCACGGTATGTGCGAAGTCTATCTGAGCGATCCCTCTCTTTCCTTGCGACATCTATCTATTTTACTGTATCCAAAAACGGGTTCGGGCATCCGTTTTCGATTGATCGATCTCCGCTCTTTGCGGGGGTTTAGCGATGAAAAGGGTACACCACTCTCCGCATTGGAAGCCAGTGGCGCACTCTTTGTTCAATATGGCTCATACTCCATGTTTTTAATACCAACGGGCGATAATTCTCTTTGGAAAAACTCCGCAGAGCTCGCATGGCAAAACTTCCCGAAGCGTGTATATTTTCGCGATCCGTATCAGTTTCACGCGCAGCAAGAGTCGGATGATAGGGAAGTGACGGCAGCGGTGTCGCTCGCAGGCCCTCAGCGTGTACGGCGAGATAGATTTGGTATGAAAATGGTCTTCGGAGAGTTGAGCGTATTCTCAGAAGGACGTACCTGTAAAATTCCGATATCCAAAAAAGAGCTTGAACAAGGCATTCTTTTGGGGCGCTATGATCGATGTGATGGTGCCGAATACAATATCATACACGCCAACTACATCTCTCGTGTTCATCTGCTGATTATTCAAATTGCTAACACGCTGTATGCGATTGACGCGGCCAGTTCCAATGGCACCTTTGAAAACGATCAAAAGGTTCGCGTAACCGAATTAAACCAGGATAAAACGCTTGTACTGGGGAGTTTTGGTACCATGCTTCGCTGGAAATTTACATAGCGTTTTCGTTACATGGTCTGTCGGACAGAACAATCCCTTTAAAAATAGTGTGTATTTCGCTTCTATGTGGATAAAGGTATCAAAAAGGAGACATTATGTTTAGCAATGCACATGTTGCGGCCGTATCCATCAACCAGACTGTGGGAGACTGGACCCAAAATTACAATCGAATTGTGGCTGCGATTGGAGAGGCAAAGAAAAGAGGAGCACGCTTGATCGTATTCCCAGAGATGTGCGTATCGGGCTATTCCTTGGGAGATCGCCTTTTAATGGATGGAACGTTACACCGCTCTTGGCAAATGTTGGAAGAGGTACGTCCCCACACCCAAGATGCGATCGTACTGCTCGGGCTTCCGCTTCGGCATCGGGATGTACTGTACAATGTAGTGGTCGTTATATCGAATGGTCGTATATGCGGGATTGTTCCCAAAGAAAACTTAGCGACCGGCGATGTACAGTACGAAAATCGTTGGTACTCCGGTTGGCCACATACCCGCGTAGAAGAATATGCGACTCCTTCGGGGGAAAAGATTCCGATGGGGGGATTGATCTTTCAGGCAAAGGGATTTGGGCGTTTCGCCATTGAAATTTGTGAAGATGGCTGGAAGGGCATCCGGCCGGGGTCCATTTATACATTGGCGGGTGCCCATATTTTGGCGAATCCGTCGGCCTCATGGTTTACGATTGGCAAACATCGAACCCGGAAGCATATGGTCGAGCAAATTTCACGGGAAGATCATTGTACCTATTTGTATACTTCGCTGATGGGCTGTGATGCGACGCGCCTTATCTTTGATGGCAGTCTCTTTATCGCCACCGACGGTACCATAGAGAAAGAGGGGCGACGATTTTTGTTCACCGAAGATTTTGAAATTGTAGATCATATCATCGATGTTGGCGCACTGGAACGTGCCCGTGCGGAAGAGGGGTCCTGGCGACAGCAGTCGGAACAACTTTTAAACGGTGAGTTTGGAACCATACCGCCAACGATAGAGATAGACGGTAATTTTGAATGTTCTTATGCACCGCATGCTCCGAAACCGTATTGGATGCCTACAGAAGCGGCATCACCAGACCAAAGTCTACAATGGCTTGTTGAACAAGGACTGATACCAAGACTGGAGATGAAAGATCTATCCCATTTGGAATTAGAACTCGCTTTGGCCCTGGGGTTACGCGAATACACCAAAAAATGTGGGATTCAAAGGATCGCTTTGGCATTGTCTGGTGGCCGGGATTCCGCAATGTGCGCTTTATTGGTGGCCCGTATGCTTCGATATGATAATCCAAATCTCGGCAAAGAAGACTTGCGTGCGCTCGCGAGAGATCGTTTTGTCACTGCGTATATGGGAACAGATAATTCCGGATCTGCTACGAGGAACGCGGCACGGGCCTTGGCAGAGGAGATCGGTGCCCTACATTACGATGGAGCGATCCAAGATGCGGTGAACACCCATTTGGATATTATGGAGCAGATGAGTGGCGTACGACTGAGTTGGAATCGTTCAGAGCATGACATCCCTCTTCAGAACGTACAGGCACGCTTACGAGGCTCCTTGATTTGGATGGTGGCGAACGTGCACAATGCATTATTGATTTCAACGTCGAACAAATCAGAAGCAGCGGTTGGATATACAACGATGGATGGTGACACTTCGGGTGGTTTGAGCCCCATTGCAGATGTTCCCAAATCCCTCATTAAGCTGTGGTTGATTTGGGCAGCGCGTTTTCATCGCTATGAAAGTATGGAATTGGTCATATCCACTCCTTCTACGGCAGAGCTACGGCCTCAAGATCAGGCGCAGACCGATGAGAAAGATCTGATGCCGTTCTTTGTTTTGGATCAACTGATGCATCAATTCGTACAATTTGGTCGAGAGCCGGTGGAGCTATTCCAGGTTCTTTGGCCTAGCCTAAAAGAGCACTACCAAGGCAACGCGCGTGCCTTTGCCGATCACATTCATAAATTCGTACGAAAGATTTGCTTTGCGCAGTGGAAAAGAGAGCGATTTGCCATCAGCTTTCGGGTCACCGCCTTCGATTTGGATCCCAAAACCGGGTACCGCTTTCCTCCGGTACAATCACCTTTTCGAGAAGAATTGGCCGAGCTCGATGCTTATGTTGAGCAATTATGAGCCGCAGATCCATTAAAGATAAGCAAAAAGAGAATAAGCATTTGCGAACATTAATGCTTTCGATCTTGAAAAAGTCGGACATACGACTCCTTTCGGTCGGCCCCCTTCCGGACGCATTGCTGGCTGCTTTTTACGAAGCGCACCAGCTCGATAGTTTTGCCGCTCGTCGCCGTTTAGAACGTCATATTGTGAATCTAATG
>JAYYRF010000153.1:0-2763 GCA_036127535.1 Myxococcota bacterium
ACCTAGCTAAGAAGCGAGATGATAGACTGTGGGATTGCTTTTGCTTGACCCAAAGCAGCCACACCAGCTTGTTGCATGATCTGGTAGCGAGTCATGTTCGCTGATTCTGTCGCGTAGTCTACGTCGAGGATCTGAGAAGCAGAAGCTGCGAGATTCTCGGAATAGTTGGTCGCTTCGTTGAGAGCGTTCTCCAAACGGTTCTGGTAAGAACCAAGTGTGGAACGAGCAGTATTAACAGACTTGAGTGCGGTGTCGATAACAGTGATCGCCGTTACAGAACGAGTAAGAGTCGTGATACCGTTTGAAGCAAGGCCTCCGGAGTCCAAGCTCAAAGCACCCCAAGTAGCCGCTACAGAAGCGAGGTTGATGAGGATTTTGTTGTCATCGTTGTTTTGGATACCAACCTGAAGAGCGAAGTTGGTTACCGATGAGTTCAAAACGTTCTGACGGTTGAAGTTCGCTACAGAAGCAATACGCTTGATTTCGCTAGCGAGTGTGGTGAATTCGCTGGAGATCGCTGCACGGTCAGAAGAGTTGTATGTTTGGTTAGAACCCTGAACAGCAAGTTCACGCATACGAACGAGGATGTTGTACATTTCGTTCAATCCACCTTCCGCAGTTTGAATCATGGAAACACCGTCGTTTGCGTTTCTCATTGCCTGCTTGAGGGATGCGTTGTCAGACTCCATGCGACTCGCAACGGACATACCAGCAGAGTCGTCAGCGGCGCGGTTTACGCGAAGACCACTGGAGATCTTTTCGAGGGAAGTGGTGAGGTTGTTTTGGGTTTTGTTGAGTTTTCCAATAGCTCCGAGAGCTGCAACATTTGTACGTACGGTTAATGCCATGGGTTTGTTCTCCTAGGTAAAAGTTAATGCAGGTTTGTTGTCGGATCCTATGATTTTTTTTTTTAAACATTATTTAAATTTTTTTGGTTAACACGCAAAAAAAAATAATCATCCGTCTAAATTATCCGTTTTAAGGTCTTTTTGAACGTATTTTAAAACGCTCGATTATATAGTATAGAGTCGGAACCAAAACGAGTGTGATCACAGAGGAGATCAACAACCCACCCAGTGCTGTTTTACCCATTGGCCCCCAAAGCTGCTCCCCTTCCCCCTTCGTTAGTGCCAAGGGAAGCATTCCACCCGCGGTTGTAAGACTGGTGATCAAAACCGGACGCAAACGACGTTGTCCCGCATAGTGGATCGCATCGAGAAGCTCCATCCCCTCTGTTCTCTTGAGCTTGATGTAATCGATCAATACGATCGCATTGTTAACGACAACTCCAATTAGAATGATCAATCCCAAAAAAGACGTGACGGATAAATTCGTTCCCGTAACGATCAACGCGAGAAAGGCACCGGTTGCTGCGAAGGGAACGCTAAACATAATGACAAAGGGATCCGTCCAAGATTCAAATTGAGCGACCATCACCAAATATACCAAAGCCAATCCCATTGCCATTAACAGTCCAAGATCACCAAAGCTCTCCCGTTGCTCCTTGATCGCACCAGCGATCTGGGTTTGAACTCCATTTGGCAATACCAATTCAGAAAGCATATTTTCCACATCCTCCGCTACTGCGGTCAATGCGCGATCCGAAAGTTCCAACGAAACACTCAGGAGACGGGCTTTGTCTTTGCGACGGATTTGAATTGGCGAAGCACCCTCTCGTTGTTCTGCGATCATCCCCATTTCGGTGATCCGACCATCTCCCATTCGAATCGGAATTTTTTTCCATGCATTTAAGGACTTTTTATCTTCTTTTTGGAACCCAAAAACAATATCTCTGGGTCTACTTCCTCCGGTGTATCGAGAAATCGTCGTATCGGTCATCGCCAAACGAACCTCTTGTCCCGCGGCAGCAACGGGGATATTTTGCTTCGTTCCCCGATATCGATCGATCTGTATTTGCAATTCCGGTTTGGTTTGAAAAAGATCGGCTACGACATTCGTGGTTCCTTCGATTTTGGATATCCCATCTTGAATCATAATGGCGGCTTTTTGTAATTCGTCTAAATCATTTCCTAAAATTTCTACAATAATGGGTTTGGTCGCCCCCATCGCGCCGGATCCGGATCCTTCTCGAGACATTTCCAAATTTACAACTTCCGGAATTGAGCCGAGATTCTTCAAGACCTCCTTGCCGATATCACCATCGGATCTCTCTCTGTACCGAGCAGAGACGAGACGAGATCGTATTCTTGCTATGTTGTTTCCTTCCTTCGCTCCCATACCACCATTCGCAGAACTGCCGACCAAAACAGACACGGATTGAACCTCCGGCTGTTTTCGAAGCTCATTGGCATAGATATTTCCTACGCGCAGACTCTCTTCCTTGGTCGCACCAACCGGTAATTCTACAGTATAAGACAAGAGCCCCATGTCGTCCTTTGGCAAGAAGTCTGAGCTGAGAAAGAGCAGTGATGTGAACGTGCAGACCGCAACAAAACTCGCTCCGATGATCGTCATCCAAGGTCGCTTCAAAGATGTTTTGAGTATGGCCAAATAGCGATGCTCCCACCAAACGGTTTTGGCCTTGTCTTCGGTCTCCCTTAGTACCCGTGCAGACAATGTAGGCGTTAAGGTCAGTGCTACAAACAGCGAAGCGGATACTGTAACGATCATAACAACCGCCAATTGGGCGAACATTTGTCCCACAATGCCGGAGATGAATATCATCGGTGCAAAGATGACCAAGGTCGTCGTTGTAGATGCCAGCAGCGCTCCACCCACTTCCGATGCACCTTCATAGGCTGC
>JAYYRF010000154.1:0-3525 GCA_036127535.1 Myxococcota bacterium
AGAAACATCCATCGACCCCCAAATAAGAAAAGTAAGAGATATGGTAGACTCTACACAAATCGCTACCTACCGTCAAGGAGATAACCGAAGACGTCACTTAGGATTCTCTGAGCCTATAAAGTCAAAATAATCTCTTTCAAAGCCTTTTCCATATCCAGCGTCAATTGTAACTCGTTGTGGAAAGTCGTATAAATAACCGTTCCACCAGCGGAGAACTTTACGGCCAGCGGAACATTGTGATAGATGTCCGAAGGGGCTCCCGAACTGACATCCCAGGTAGGCACCGAACCTTGTAGCATCGGAGTCGCCGATTCAAGTGCGATTGGAACCACCCAAGCATCCAGGTCATAGGTTATATCTGCATATTCGGACCCCAACGCGAGTTGCATGGTACCATCCAAGACTTCGGCTTGAAGATCGGTCGCCATCCCCACATACGCAGAATCACTCAGATCCAAAGAGGTGGACGGATCCCGAAAGAGAGAGTCATCTCCAACGAAATCGATTCGTTCGGGCCACGCTGCTTCTACGATAAGATGCGCCCAGTCCGACGCGTACACCGATCCCCCATTTTGTACAAAGTTCGCCATGTTGGCCGCGATCAGAGGCCGAGAGTCTAGCCAGCTAAACGGCATTCCGCAGTTAAAGAATATTACATCATACTCCGCCATAGCGGTACCATCTTCAAGGAAGTCGAGGTATGAACCATAACCATATACGTCATATTCGAGTTCGAGATCCTCCAAAAGCTGCTCGATGCTGTCGTATTCTCCGGCCACCACCGCTAACTTCACCGAATCGGGGTCAAGACAATATTCGTCTTCGATTTCATATATTCCTCCCGGAAAATTGATCTCTAATTCGACGGAAAACGACCCCTTCTCTGCATAAATTGTGTGAACCCCCGTCGGAACCCCTTCCAGTATAAAATAGCCATCCGCATCGGTTGTGGTTTCAATGCGTTGGTCTTCAATTCCATCGTTGTTGTAATCGATGGATACGTAAACCGTCGCTCCGACGACCCAGCCTTCTCCGGACGGATCACATAAACGTCCGCGTATATCACCTGAGCCTACATTGCCGTACACTTGCGAAGACTGGGACATGGCGGGTGAATTGCTACTGACCCAAAGCTCACCCTCGTATCTTTTTTCTTCAAGCGGATCAAAAGAGACCGTGATCTCATATTCTTCTTCTGGCTCTAAAACAATGGGCAGTTCCGGTTGTTCCAAGGTAAACCCCTCTCCCATCAGCAGTAGATTTTGGATCTCCAAGGTCGCTTGCCCAGCAGAGATCAGGCGGATGTTTCCCTCGAGGTGATCACCAATCTCTGCATAGTTGAAGATGTATGGATCCGGCTCGATCAGCAGCGCGGGGTAGCTCGCTCGACCGATCAGCGGAACCTTGAGCTCTGGGTCGACAGCGTCATTGCTTTCAATGCGAACTTGTCCCGTATCGGATTCTCGCAACGCTTCAAAACTCACGAACAGCTCTGCGGATTCACCCGGTGCCAAAGCGGTAATCGGATCGGGGATGGTCATGGAGAAGGATGTACTTCCTTCGAGGTGGATATCGGATATTAAAAGACCGATTTCACCGACATTCGATATTTCAAGAGTCTGTTGACTCGACTGCTCCATATCGATGTATCCGAAGTCGATGACCTCGGGATCAACCTCAATATTCGGTGTTCGATCATCCGTCGGCTTGCGCTCGTTGAGTTTGTTCTCGATGCAGCCAAATGAAAAAACAAAAAGGAGGACGCTACCAATTTTGTTCGTCGTAGTCACCATTTACTCCGTCTTCTCCATCATTGCTTTGTGAACCGCCACGCCCACCACGACCGCCCAAGCCCGCAAGACCAGCGTCGAGATCGTTCTCTGTACTAACCCAAGCAGTATCTGGAACAACGTTTACAACATATATAGCATAACTGTTTCCACCGGCTCCGCCGCCACCGCCACCGCCGTCTCCGCCGTTGCCGCCGTCACCACCGGCACCGCCGTCATAGCTGCACCAAGCAGTTGTTTTGTCAGAAGGACCTGCCAAGCCCCCTTCTCCGCCGAGGCCGCCAAGACCGCCATCACCACCATCACCGCCGGCACCACCATCGCCAGAGGTAATTTCATTCCCGCTGAGATAAGGGAGCGTCGCACACGACGTCGTACATGAGAAAACCACGCCAAAGGAAGAGCCCCCACTGCTGCCTGCCGCACCACCGGAGCCACCGCAGCCACCGGCGCCACCGCCGCCACCCGTACCACCAACATGATTAAAGGCGCCGCACACACTGCTGTTGCGAAATGCGCCCGAACCAGCACCGCCACCGCCACCACCGGAACCGTGCGTTGCATCTATCCCCGCAACCCCATCGATGACCGTCCAGTTCATACCGGAGAAATAACCCGTCGACGATGAGCCCGTTCCACCTGTTCCATCGGTTCCAAAACCACCATCCAATCCGATGTTTCCGGTGCCGTAGCAGGTGTCCGAAACAATGTTGCACACGCATCCGATCGCGGAATTGTTGAGTACCGCGTCGCAGCCACCCGTGCCGGCGATGCCCGGATCATCACCCAAACCATCATCTCCTGTAGGCTGATCTTGTAAGTGAATGGGACACGTCGTGTCCGCACCGTCTCCTCCGGCTACATCTTGGGAACCACATACGCCCGTTGCACCCAAGCCACCAGCATATAGGCTTCCGCTACAGTCGTGTAAAACGCCTGTAACACCGGCTTATCCGTCAATCCCAGTATTTCCGTCACCACCAACAGCCCCATCCAAGCCATCCTTTGCGTCCGCGGAGTAAATTACGTTGTCCGTCAATATAAGCGCATCCGTAGAGTCGGAAATATACACTCCAATCGCGGAAGCGCTTTGGCTATTGGATGGGTGTCCTTCGATGGAAAAACCGTCTATTTGAGCACCTTGCGATATATTTTGGGCAATGACGGCCGGTGTTCCCCCCAAACCGATAATCGAGGTGGTCGGGGGATTCACGCTACGCGAATCAAAGGATTCACTCATCGATCCGTACAAAATAACGCCGTCTGGCAACGTGATATTCTCTGTGTAACTCCCTTCTGCGACGAGAACGTAGGTCTTACCCTGTGCACTCGCCTGCGAGAGACCTTCCGTTACCGAAGAAAGCGGCGAACCAAGAGAGCCATCGTTCGCGTCCGATCCGTTAGCCACACTAACATGAATCGCGTCGTCATGATCTCCGTCGGCACCATCGCAATTGGCATCAATGCCGTCGAAAGGATCATCGATACTGGAAATAAATACGCACTCACAGCCGTCCAATGGCTCTCCGTTGGCATCTTCAAATCCATCGTCACATACAAAATCACACGAAGGGGTCGTCAAAGAAGCGTCGCAAAAAGGGGTTGCATTGTCGAAGCCTTGGGTATTACAGTCATTTCCGCAAGAACCACAATTTTCCATCTGATCGTATACGCCCGCCGTTGTGAAATCTTCATCGACAGACAAATCACAATCGTCGTCCGAACTGTTGCAGAT
>JAYYRF010000155.1:0-3657 GCA_036127535.1 Myxococcota bacterium
TATCAATCCCAAGTACGCTTGGCGCGAATGGTTGATCGTCCCAGCGTACCAAAAAGCTGAGCAAGGAGATTACAGCCTCATTCAAGAGCTTCAAGCGGTACTCAGCAATCCCTACGAAGAGCAAACGCCTGCGGTAGAGGCGAAGTACGACCGTCTACGACCCAGGGAATATTTTCAAGTGGGAGGTATATCCCACTATAGCTGTTCATCGTGAATTGTGTTTACATAAACATCCTTTGTACTGTTTACCCCACAGAAAGCACTGCGAGGGTATCCTCGTATCTTATGGAGATGCGCCGTACGTCGGCACACCGATTCACCCCTGCAACAAAACACCCGCTATACGAATTGAAGACGGCCAAACCCGTAAAAAATCGAAAACCAAGACGCTACAATGCGAGGCTCTTTGGATGTACAAAATAGGCTTGCTTTCGGGCTTCTTTCTTTGATAGAATAATAATCTTGAAGAGAGGATTGCCATGCTGTTGTTACTTACCACTTTACTGGCCTGCCGAGAGAGCAAGACGTCAGACCCCACTTCTGAAGACGTCGTCGATATCGACGAAGATGGGGATGGGTACCTCAACGATGAAGATTGCGACGATGACAATGCACTCATCAATCCACAAGCGGAAGAGATTTGCGACGGAGTAGACAACAACTGCAACGGAACCATCGACGAAGATGTTCAGCAAATCTTCTATATCGACACCGACGCCGATGGTTTCGGCGATCCCAATTCGGTCATGCTCTCCTGTGAACTTCCCGCGGGCTACAGCCAAAATGGAAGCGACTGCGACGACGGCGAAGCACGGGCTTATCCCGGATCCGATGAAGAGTGTGATGAAATCGACAACGACTGCAATGGTCTCATCGACGACGAGGTGGGCGATTGGTACTATCTCGATCTCGATGGCGATGGCTACGGCGACGACAACCAGCCCGTCCGACTGTGCATCCTAGATGATTCCGCTACACTCCTTGGTGGGGACTGCAACGACAGAAACGAGAGCGTACATCCGGATGCACCCGACTACTGCGATGGCCTCGACAATGACTGCAATGACATCATAGACGATGGAGAATCCTTTACCTTTTATGCCGACAGCGATTCTGATGGTTATGGAGACCCACTAACATCCATAGAAGCCTGTGCACCTCCCGAAGACTATGTCTCCAACGCCTTCGACTGCAATGATCTCGACACCAACATACATCCTCTTGCCGAAGAAATCTGCAACGAGATCGACGACAACTGTAACATCACCGTAGATGAAGGCGTTCAAACGACTTTTTATTTCGACGCAGACCTCGATGGATACGGAAATGCCAGCAACACCATACTCGCGTGTACGATGCCCGCAGGCTACCTTCTCGACGATCAAGATTGTGATGATGCAGACAATGACATCCACCCCGCTGCGATAGAAATTTGCAACGGGGACGATGAAAACTGCAACAACGTCGTCGATGAAGGCGTACAAAGCACCTTTTATATGGATTTTGACGGCGATGGTATTGGAGATACCACCCAGCCCGTGCAGGCTTGCGACGCTCCCGCAAACCATGTGCTTACCAACGGAGATTGCGACGATAACGATGGCAACCGATATCCCGGTGCGGACGAGCTTTGCGACGAGATTGACAACAACTGCAATTCTGTGGTCGATGAAGGCGCAATCGACGAGACGGTATTTTACCTCGATCTCGACGAAGATGGTTACGGCGTAGACAGCACAAGTGTCTCTGCATGTTCTGCACCCACCGGATTCACAGATGCACTCGGTGACTGCGATGATCAAAACGATACCATTCATCCTGGTGCAAGCGAAGGATGCGACGGAACCGATTACAACTGCGATGGACTCATCGACAACGATCTCGACGAAGATGGTCTCTCTGATCAAAGCTGTGGTGGTACGGACTGCGACGACACAGACCCCTCCTTACCCAACACCAATGGGGTCTGTGCAGCGGGTCTTAGTTGTAGGGATATTTTGGACAGTGGACTGTCGACCGGCGATGGTATTTACGAAATAGATCCCGATGGTTCTGGGGGGGAAGATCCCTTTTCCGTCTATTGCGATATGAGTACCGATGGTGGTGGCTGGACTTTGGCGATGCGCTTTGACCCTGCCGGTTCCACATTCACCTTCAACTCTTCCTATTGGACGGATGACATCACCCTCAACGAAAGCAACCCCGACCCGGAAGGGAGCGACGCGAAGTACGCCTCCTATTTCAGTATTGAGGGAAGTGCCATTCGCGGATGCCTCAAGGGCACAACCTCGGAAGGGTGCAAATCCTATCCCCTCCCCCAAAGCACAACGCTGCTCGATCTCTTTGTCGATACTCCCATCGGCTCAGATAGCTCGGGCAATGGCGGTCTATTCTTCTATGAAACCGACAACGAACGATTGAATTGGCTGAGCTATGCCGGTTTCTCCTTGGCAAATACAACCGTCGGTTCCGCTCTGTACATCCGAACCGGAATCAACATCGACGATGACCTATCTTGCTACGATGCCCGGGTACGCTTTGGTTTGGCTTTAAACAACCAAGCCAGTGTCTACACACTCAATGATGCTGTGGGTTTCGGCGCGAGCGCCTACTACAGCGGAGATTGTGAGTATGCCATAGACGAAGATGCACCATGGAGTGTGGGAGCAGGCATGGCCGCTGGTCCCAATCTATACGATATTGGCGGAACGATTTGGATATACTAATTCAATCCATTTCTTCTCGTATTCATTCACCATGAGGCTCACAAAAGAGATGCTTCGCACTCTCTACACACGCCGAGCAGTATCCACAATCGAGAGGAGTCCTTGCCCACAAGAGCTATCTCTAATAGTAGATGACGACCAAACCGTTGGCGCCGCCACTCGCATTGGCACCACCGGAACCTGCACCCGTATAATCTGAATCGAAGGATCCCGGTGCGGTTGTGACCCCCACGGTACCGCTGTAACAGTCAAAATCAGGCGGAATCAATGAGGAGCCGCCCCCCCCTGAAGTATATCCTCCAGAATAACCGTTGGAGCTATCTCGACCGGCACCACCACCGTAATATCCGTCGCCACCGCCACCGGATCCCCCACAACCACAGTAGCTACCTGCACCACCATTGGGATAGGTGGCTGTGCCGCCTCCTCCTTGTAAGTAGCCGCCACCCACGTCACCACCGACAGTTTGGGTTCCCCCCAAACCCGCCAATCCACCGTGAGAAGCAGAGGACATCCCATCAAAACCGGACTCGCAACCGCCGGGACCAGCATGGGAAAGGGTGGTACTACATTCTCGCGCAGGACCGGCTCCACCGGCTCCTGCGATGACCACCGGCGTGCTTCCGCGAGCAATTTCAGAACGTCCACCGCCATCACCCGCATAATAACCGATGTTGTTGCCCGGGAAAGCACCACCTCCGCCGACGCGAACGGTTAAGGTTTCTCCCTCCGTCACGTCCATTGTACCCGTTAGGAACGCACCAGAACCACCAACACCAGCACTGGAGTAGCCACAATCGGTTCCCCCACCGGAACCGCCCCCTCCCCATAATTTGACGAGAACACATTCAACATCACTGGGTACTACCCAACTCTGATCCGAGCCGGTGTAGGAAAAAGTGATGGGATTGCTTCCCGAAACACAAGGCTC
>JAYYRF010000156.1:0-2609 GCA_036127535.1 Myxococcota bacterium
CTCCCTCTGCCACAAACTGGCCAACCAAGAACAGACCCCGAGAGCAGCTACGCCGAAGACGGAGGAACTTCACTTCCTGAGTGAGATGATTTGGAGTCCGATCCCACCCGTTCAAGTCTTGGCAATACGAATATGTAAAAAACTCAATCTATTTCCTTCTATGCTCGAAGATCTCTACCTCTCTCCCGAAATAGCAGAGAGACTATAAATACAAATGAAACTCTTACTGGTATCCTCCTCCTTCCCACCCGATGTTTATGGGAGTACGCAAAATCAGTTTAAAGAAATCTATCTACACGCAAGAGAGAACTATCAAACTCGTTTAATTACTGGTTGGCATCACGCAAGAAGTCTCATTCCGCCTGAAGCAATATCAATTCAGTACAACCAAAAGCAACGGATGCAGAATTGGAAGTTGCTCTACGAACTCGTTCGCAGCGAGACGAAAACGTGGAATCCCGATATCGTACTTCTCAACAACTTATTTTTCCCTCGAATGTCCACGCCGAGGATTATTCGGATTCAGAAGTATCCATTCAACGAAAACCAAATGCGCAATTGGATCCACAAACGCTGGATGTTATCGACTCTGACGAATAAGGATGCAATCGTAACAACCAACAAGCAGCAATCACAACTGTTAATCCAAGATGGTGTTCAACCAAGTCAATTGTATTCCATACCCAATGGGGTTTCCATGTATGATGGATATCCCCCTCGAAAAACGCAAAAGATCCACATACTGTGTCCGGCATCCATATCGCCATCCAAAAATCAGCACATTGTGATTGAGGCCTTTGCTCGTTTACGCACCAAGTTTCGTAAGAGATGCATATTGAATATTGTCGGTCACACCAAAGACAAAGCGTATCTAGATCGTTTACGTATCCAAGCCTATGAACTGCCTGTGCGATTTATCTTAGCTCCCAAAGATATGAAACAGCACTATCAAGAGGCGGACATTGTTCTTCTCCCAGGAATACACAAACACTACGTAAGCCTAAGCGCGCAAGAGGCCATGGCTTCCGGTTCGGCTACCATATGGGTCGAGACAATGTGTTCGAGGCAATTTTTTCATTCACTGGGTGTTCCGACCCCCCCAAAGGACATCAATCGTTTGGTAAAGATTCTAGAGGACTTGATTCAAAACCCCGAAAGGAGAGAAACTATTGGGAGGGAACTGAGAGCAGAAGCGGAAAAGAAGTATAGCTGGAAAAATATTTGGAGTTCTTACGAAGAAATACTTAATGTTATATATCACAAAACTTGGATATAATTGAGATCACAAGACTATGAAAAACCCTTCTAAAACAATAACCCTCTTCCTACCCAGTCAATTCGCTTCGGAGCAATCGTCCCCAAACGTTGACAATCTTGAGGATGCTGCGGATATAGATGAACTCATCGAAGAGGCTATGGAGGAGAACGCTGAGCAAAAAGAAAAAAAATCAAAAATCAGGCGTTCCGAAGTTCAACTCGGTGAGATTATTGGTAAAGGAGGCATGGGTCTCGTCCATATTGGCAATCAGGCGATAATTGAACGCCAGGTTGCGATCAAAAAGCTCCGTACCGTGCATCCCAAACTATCAAAGGCTCTCATCCACGAAGCAAAGGTCATGGGCTCGTTAGAGCACCCAAACATCATTCCGGTTCACGCCGTAAATATTATTAATGAAACGGAACCTGAAGTCGTCATGAAATATATTCAAGGCACTTCCTTTGACAAAAAGATCAGCAAGAAGCCGACGGAAAAAGAAATACGCGAAAATCTACAGGTACTTCAACAGGTATGTCGCCCCCTGGAATTTGCGCACAGTCAAGAAATTCTTCACAGAGACATCAAACCTGAAAATATTATGCTGGGCACCTTTGGTGAGGTTTACCTATTAGACTGGGGCTTAGCACTCGAGACCGACAAAGCGCGAAGTACAGCCAAAGGTCTTGTGGGCACCCCTTCTTATATGGCTCCTGAGATGCTTTCAGGAGACCCAACTCGTGTCGGAGTCTTTACCGACGTATACTTGCTGGGTGCCGTTTTGCACGAAGTCATCACGGGAAAAAGGAGGCATGAAGGTAAAACGATCAAGGAAGCTCTGAACCAGGCCGAGCGCTCCGTACCGTACCTCTATCCGAAGGGTATTCAATCACTATTGGGAGAAATCGCCAACAAAGCCTGCTCTCGTGCCGTCAAGTACCGCTATAAATCCGTGATGGAATTTCGTATTGCCATATCAGATATTATAATTCGTTGGGATGCCTTGTCCGTGAGCCAGGCCGCCGAAGAGAAACTCGCACAACTCAAAGAACTGCACACCGACCCGTCTGGAGGTCAGATACAGGCGCACGCTCTGTACAACCAAGCTCGATTTGGTTTTGAGCAGTCCCTCAAGTTGTTCCCTAAGAATCACAGAGCGAAAAAGGGAATCGACAACTGTATTCATGCGATGGCCAATTTAATGATCGAAATGGGACAACTGGACTACGGGCAATCTCTACTGCAAGAGTTGTCTCGACACGATGCCAGTTTAGAAAATAAGCTCTTATATCTGTTAGCAGAAGAGGAAAAAAAGAAAAAAGCCGCAAAGGATCTCAAGCGAATCGCAGACAGG
>JAYYRF010000157.1:0-6992 GCA_036127535.1 Myxococcota bacterium
TCGCCGAAATGATGGGCATGCGCGATGTCGCCACCGGCATCTTCTTGGGTTTGGTGTTTTTCATTGCTGGCTTTGGAATCCTCAATACCATGCTTATGTCTGTCTTTGAACGAACCCGCGAAATCGGAATCCTCAAAGCGCTCGGCTTTCGCCCCCGCCGCATCGTGCTGCTCATCATTGTCGAAAGCTTCCTCCTTTCCTGTGTCGCAGCGGTTTTTGGTGTCTTTATGGGGGGCCTTCTGTCTCTTTTCATGGTCGTGCAAGGCCTTGATATCTCGGGCGGAACCGGAGAGCCCATCGCCATGCTGGGCGCCAACATCGACCCCGTTGTATACGGGCACTTTGATCCCGTGGAAGGCATTCTTCCACTCGTATCCTTGTTTTTTATCTCTATCCTCGCATCTTTGTGGCCTGCCATTCGCGCGTCGCGTCTCAAGCCCGTCGATGCTATTCGGCAGGAGTAAATCATGCTGGTCGTCAAGCTCGCATTGCGCAATCTTCGAAGAAATCTTCGCCGCACCATCATTACCCTTCTGGCCATTTCCGTTGGTCTGGTTGTCATGCTGCTCGGTCTTTGCCTACAATACGGCAGCTATGAAGAAATGATCGACAGCGGCGTATCCCAAATCGCCGGTCATGTGGTTGTGCAAAAAGAAGGCTACCAAGAAGAACGCGAACCCCTCATGGTACTGGAAAACACAAAAGAATTATCCAAAACCCTGCAAGAAGCCTTTCCCAACGCAACCATCACCAAACGTGCTTTTCTGGGCGGTTTGCTCACCTCTCCCAAAGGTCCCGCCGCCGCCAATGTAATTGCCGTCGACCCCAAAACCGAAGGGAAAATATCGGAGTTCAAGGGAAAACTCATCAAAGGCGAATGGATCGACGACGATCCCAAAAGCATCGTCATTGGTTCCAACATGGCAGAGACCCTCGGAGTCAAAATCGGACAAAAAATCGTATTTACAGCACAATATGATGATACTGAAATGAAATCGCACCTGTTTCGCGTCAAAGGCATCTTTCGTATGGGTTCAACCGAAGCCGACTCCTTTATCGCCTACTCCAACCTCGCCGTTGTCGAAACCATCCTCAATAAAAAAGATGCCCTTCACCAGGTCGCGGTCCATTTGGACGATGTTCACCAATCCAAACAAGCGACCAGCAAGAGTCGAGGTTTAATATCTCAATCCGGTCTGGATGTTCTCTCTTGGAACGAGGCCTTGCCCGATATTGAAAAGATGATTCAAATCGATCGACAAAGCAATGGCTTGATTCACCTCGTTCTCGCCATCATTGTGGCCATGGGCATTCTCAATACCATGCTCATGTCGGTCTTGGAACGCACCAAAGAGCTGGGTGTTCTCCTCGCCATCGGTATGAAACCCATGCAGCTTTCCATCATGGTTTTGCTTGAAGGACTGTTCATCGGTGTCTTTGGTAGTCTACTCGGCCTCGCTCTTGGCTATGCCGCCTGCTACCCTTTGGTTACCGACGGATTGGATCTTACCGCCCAAATGGGGGAATCTTATGATGCCGCCGGTGTCACCATTAGCGCCATGCTCTATGGAGCATACCATTGGCCGTCCCTCATCCAGTATGCTGTACTTGCTGCGATTTTTTCCACCCTTTCCGCGATCTATCCCGCGTGGCGCATCACCAAGTTAAAACCTGTCGATGCCATGCGTCATCACTAGATCTCTCAAACGAGGAAGCCATTATGTCGATTGTCAATGTTAAGCAGGTCAAGCGAAGCTATCAACAAGGTACGCACGAGGTACAAGCACTTCGTGGCGTTGATCTCTCTATTGAAGAAGGGGAATTCACCGTTCTCATGGGAGCTTCGGGCTCTGGCAAAACCACGTTGCTCAACATCATCGGAGGCCTTGACACCGCCGATTCAGGGAGTGTCGAAGTCGACGGAAACCACTTCGACAAGCTCTCGTCTGGAGAACTATCCGACATTCGCCTCAAGCGCTTGGGGTTCGTGTTTCAAGCCTATAATCTCATTCCCGTTCTCTCTGCCTACGAAAATGCTGAATTTGTTCTCCTGTTGCAAGGAATGAATGCAGCCGAACGAAAAGAGCGCGTTATGTCCACACTGAAAGCTGTGGGACTCGAAGGAATGGAGCACCGCAAACCCTCTGAACTCAGTGGTGGTCAGCAACAGCGCGTCGCCGTTGCGCGCGCCATCGCGGGGCGACCGGCACTCGTACTCGCCGACGAACCCACCGCCAACCTCGACTCTAAAACGAGCAATGCCCTAATCGCCCTCATGAAGGATCTCAACGATCAGCACAACATTACCTTCTTATTCGCCACGCACGATCCGAAGGTTATGAACGCGGCCAAACGCGTTGTAACCATGGAAGACGGCTCGATTATATCGGACGAAAGCAGATGATTTGGCTTGCTTTGATCCTTGGAGCGGAAGCGCAAGATCTACAAGTTAATGGCGACGTGAAGAGCTTTTTTATCGCCGGCTTCCCCTATGACCACCTTCTAATGATGGAAGATGATTATGGGCAATCCTTTCTCGACACCCGTCTCAAAATCCGCGCCAAGCTCTTACCCAATATTAAGTTGGTAGCGCACCACGCGGTAACCATGGGTACAGCGACCCCGCCGAGCAATCTCAGCACAGAACTCGCCGCCCTTGGGCAAGAGCTCGAAGGCGAAATGTCCTCTGGATTTATGACCGGTGTTGGCTTACAGGCTCCTGAAGCCATCGATCTTTCCTGGACGGCCTTTGAAGACAGCTTTTTGATTTTGCATGGTCGAACCGATCGGCTTTATTTAGAGTTATCTGTCGGGAACGCCGAAATTCGACTGGGTCGTCAACCGATTTCCTTCGGCTACGGAATGGCATTTAACCCGCTAGACCTCATACAACCCTTTGGTGTTGCCACCATCGATGCCGAATACAAACCGGGTGTAGATGCATTCCGAACCGATATCTACATCGGAATGGCTTCTCAGATCACGGCGGTTGCGGCCTATGTGGGCGATTGGAACCGAGAGGGAATGATCTTTGCGGTCAACGGAAAGACCACGCTGGGAATGACCGAATGTTCACTCTTCGCCGCGAGCGTACGCGGAGACTCCGTGTTCGGCGCCGGTGTAAGTGGTAGTCTTGGACCGGTTGGTGTCTATGGCGATGCAACCGTCACACTTCCCTATGAAGAAGAGGACGATGTATTCATACGGGCCGAAATCGGCTCTTTATGGAAACCGTTTGGAGACACAACCATAACGGCAGAGGCATACGTACAGACCAACGGTGCAGAATCTCCGGAAGACTATCTGACATTTGCCTCAGAAGACCCGCGCTTCGCCCGCGGTGAAATTTGGCTTATGGGGCAATACTATGGCACCTTGGGCATCTCACAGCAACTTACACCTCTGTTGGGTGCGAACGTGGCCACCACCGCTAATTTCCTCGATCCCAGCGCCATGATCAGTGCCGGACTCTCTTACTCCATCGCGGACAATTCCGAATTGTATGTCGGCGGTTTTTATGGTTTGGGACAAAGACCCGATGAACTCACCATCACCGACTTGTTTCTCGATCCCAATGCGCTGGCCATCTCTTCGGAGTTCGGTTTTTATCCCACGATGTTTTTCGCGCAGCTCAGGGCCTATATCTAGCGGCCTTTTCGTATCAAAGCAGTAAAGCGAAGAAAAAACCTTGTCTGTCTCACCCGAGGTTGATACCTCTAAAAAGGTTCACCATTTTCCATGAGGTTCCCATGACACCCTATAAAAATCTCAGCCAAAAATCAGGCGTAAAGGCCTATGAAATCCTCGAAGAAGGTATACGCGTACAATTCGTGAGCGGAGAAATTTACTACTATTCCAATACAATTCCCGGTACAGAACACATCGACACGATGAAGAAACTCGCCGAAGAAGGCAAGGGTCTGGCCACGTACATCAGCCAAAAAATCCGCGAAAAATTTGATACCAAAGAAAGCAAGTAGTCTTTTTTCAAGGCTCGATATGAATCGCGTTGCCGCTTTGGTACCATTCCCAAAAGGCATCCGCCAGCGAGATGTCGTTGAGCAAGGAGCGGTCGTGGAATTGCTCGGTTGTGACGACGACGTGGTTCCCTTTGCGCGGAATATAGGCTCCATTTGCGTACTGTGAAAACAATGTGCGAATCTCTTCGTGTACATACATTTTTTCTTCTTCGGATAACTCAACGCCCACCGCAGAGGCATTGCTACTATACGCCTTCGGATCCGATTGATCTTGGTGAAAGAAAATCGGCGTATGAAACGCATCCTTTTCCAACAGAAAGGTTCCGTCTATACATTGATGAATCGTATCCGGATGCTGCGCCCTACAACTTTGATCGGTGAACGCATTCCACACTTCCATTTGTTCCTGCCGCGTCGCTATATGTTCTTCTTCGCCTTCCTCTTGTACGATGGGTACCATGGTTGCATCGGACAGCGCGCGGACTTGCGCGTTTCGCAAACGCTCCGAAAAAGCGTCTACATGCCCTCTCATTCCGGTAGCACCCGCGGAAGAGCCCGCGACCACAACTTCGGTCGCATCCGCAAGGGATGGATACCCGTTGGCCACGGGATCCCCCAAAAGCGTCGATAACGTCGCTTCTGCAATGTAGTGTCCACGGAAAAATAGTTCCACCAAGCCGGTATTCAAAGACTCCTCTCGTTGGCCAAGCCACGCATCCGAACTACAATAGTTCAACAGAACATGATTCCAATCGTGCAAATGGGGGTTCTCGTCCGCGAGGCTGCTCAAAATACCGTCTTTACTCTTTTCAACATCCGCGGCGTATTCCGCGCAATTCTCTCCCACGCAGGTGGACATGAGATGCGACTCATTTTGCCAACGAGCTCGACATCCTTCGACGGAAAAGCACGTCCCTCCACCTTCAAACCATAAAATCCACTTATCGCGTCCATCCTCGATGCCCGGTCGCAGGTAAAATATGGGCGTAGAGCCGTCATTACACACTGCTTTGGGATACCGTTCATTGTCGATATACCATCCTTGTAGATTCTCCGGACGCTCCAATATCATGGAGGCTGTATCTTCTGCACCATCGCTCAGATGGGTATCGGAGGTCATCGTATCGTTCTTTTCATCGGATACGCATGCAAACAAAAATAGAATCATCATCCCTCCTGGCGCGCTTCTTCTGTAATCTATCTCATTTTTTTGGGAACGCTCGGGGGAATCGTACACGACGATCTGAACCACCCATTTTTTCTCGGCTGTTATGGCTGATTGTCGTTGTTCGTACTATGATTATCCATCAAAGGAGTGACTTCGAAAACAGGGTTGGAGACAAACATGGGGAAAAAGGAAACACTCATTTCACGATTTCAAACATTGGAATCTCTTCGCCGTGTTGGAGAGAAGAAAGCCTATGTTTGGGCGCTATTTGGATGGATTGGAAATACATTTTACTACAAGCCTCCCCCTGATAAAACCAATGCCGACGGAAAGCGATACTTAAACCTTGGATGTGGCCCTAGCCGACTGGAGGGTTGGGTTAATGCAGATTTTTTTCGGTTTCACGAATGGTTACGACCCGAGCCACTGGATTGGATGCTCGATCTCCAAAGAGAGTTAAACTGCCCGAACAACCATTGGGACGGTATTTTTATCGAACATGCCAACGAGCACATATCCTACAGCAAAAATATGATTCTCATCTCTGAGATTTATCGAACGCTCAAACCCGGCGCCATCGTTCGCTTCGTCATACCCGATTTGGATCGATATCTACGATACGATGCGCTACAGGATGATTTTGAAAAATTTAAACGCTACCATTCACTTCCGGAAGCCCTATCCAACCTCGTCCACAACCACGGTCATGTTTCCATTTGGAACGCAGACCTTTTGGGAGAGGTACTCACCAGCGTTGGATTTAGCCAAATTACCATTTGTGATTTTCGAGAGGGAGAAAACGACGATTTGCTCCGCGATAAGGAGAGTCGACGATGGGAAAGCATGTACGTCGAAGCCAAAAAGTAATCCTGTACTTGTCTAAACCCACCTACAATTCGTTCTGCATACCGGTAGAGTACGATACTGGCCTTTTCAAGCCGGCTCCCAAGCGATACTCCGTACCCGGTAGAAGGCATCGCTACTTGCCGAACCGCATGGGAAGGGATACGGTGTATAGGTATAAAATGGGTTCTCGGATCCCATCAAATTGCCATCCTATATACTTGGCAATTCTAAAAAACTACTCGGACACCGAGGAACGATGCGCAAAGCTTCATTCGAACAATTTTTGTCCCAACTGAATATCGACGAACAAAAAGAGAAGGCAATCCGACGCTTCCTCTACTGTGTCGCAACCGATACGAACTGGCAAGAAGACCCTGAACTCTTCTTGAGAGAGGACAGAAATCTTTCCGCACTCGACTTGTTCGCAGCACACGAGCAGTTCGTATCGATCGACTCTCAAGATGACGACTTCTCTATTCCCGAAGAGCTACTCGGAGCAACAGTGGCTCCCTCTTTGGAATCCGAAGAGCGCTCTTCCGTCGCTCCCACTCCCAACCCAGCGGTTGCCATCGATTCCTTTCAAACCATTGCGCCAACCGACTCATCCGTCGAAAGCATGAAAACCAATCCGCCCTTTCAAACAAAGGTGGATCCCTCCGTATATCAAAACCATGCACGAATCAGCGGCTCCCTCCCACAACCGTCAACATCAGCCTTCTTCTTGCCCGAACGCTACACCGACATGGGGCTTTTGGGGCGCGGAGGCATGGGAGAGGTACGCAAGGTACACGATCGCGTTTTAAAAAGAAACCTCGCGATGAAAATCCTACACAAAGACATTTTATCCAGTTACCACGCTGTCGAACGTTTTGTCGAAGAAGCGCAGGTCAGCGCGCAACTACAGCACCCCAACATCTTACCCATACACGATTTGGGCACCCTCCTTGACGGGCGGCATTACTTTACCATGAAACAAGTGAAGGGGGTTGAATTCTCCC
>JAYYRF010000158.1:0-3210 GCA_036127535.1 Myxococcota bacterium
CTCTTGTGTGCTTTCGCTGCTCTCTTCTGTTGTGTCACCGTTACTGTTTTGCGGATCGTCTGTTGTCGTGTCCTTGTTACCGGAGTCAGAGCAAGCCGTAGCCATCAATCCCAATGTCAAAAACCATACCTTCATATTTTCTCCTTGTGTAAACGCATGAGTGAACATATTCAATTTTTCATGGTTCTTCTATAAAAAAATCATCTTTATCCAATTGTATTTTCGAACGAGGGATAGGGACGATAGCAATCGAAAATGATGACCCGAGGTCTGCTCAATATTTTTTTCGATTGACCGCAATATGGATTCGTATACATGTTGACATGAAGCGCATACTCGCCGTTAATCACTTCATGTATCTCGAGCGATTTGAAGAACCGCAGAATACCCTTTACTACGCCCCCGTCATCAACAGTGCGGCGCAAAAAGCATTTTTTGAGAAGAGGTTCGACTCCCTCAAAGTTCGTTTCCCGGGGATACAATGGCATCCGCATAACGATGAGATCGAAGCAGACGTTGTATTGTGCTGGGATGCCTTCGATGAAAAGCAGCGGTTCGGAAAGAAAATTTATTTTGGTCAAAATCGTCTATTTGACGATTTGGAATTCATTTGTCCCCCGTCCTTTTCGGCATTTCGAAGACGCGCGGAAAAAGAGCTCCCATCGCGGTTCGAAAATCCAATACAACCATTTGATCCAGAGGTCTTGTACGAACTCGATTATTATTTTAATCAGAAGCGCTTGGCTAAAACGTACTTCAAGACTCGAAATGGTATGCTCGGACGCAATTTTTCAACCAAGTTTTCTTCGTTCCTCTCTTGTGGTGCTTTGGACGTCCGGTACCTTTACAATCAGGTAAAAGAGTTTGAACAAGAATATGGAGCGAATAAATCGACGTATTGGATCGTGTTTGAACTCTTGTGGAGAGAATTTTTTTATTGGCACTACCAAGAGGTTGGAACAAGATTCTTTAGTGAAAATGGGTTGGATGGTTATCGAAACTTTTCACCGATTCGTCGGTATTCAATCCAAGAGCTCCACGACCGTAGTCACAAGGTACCATTTTTCCAAGCGGCGCTCAACGAGCTCACGGAAACGGGCTTTCTGTCCAATCGAACACGGCAGATGTTTGCGAGTATTTGGATCCATGATCTCGATCTTCCATGGCGTTCTGGCGCCGATCTATTTGAACGATACCTGATTGACTATGATGTATATTCCAATTGGGGAAATTGGATGTACCTCGCTGGTGTAGGCGTTGATCCTAGGGGCTCTCGCTACTTTAATATAGATAAGCAGCTTTCTCGATACGACCCAAAGAATAACTACATGCGGCGGTGGCTTGCATCGTAAAATGACGAACGCCAACATTCTATCCGGATTCTTTGTGTCGGGCGTCGGCGGAATTGCACCGCAAGCGATACACATTTCCCTTTGCACCTGGTACCACCTGCGATAGTTATTCTTACGGCACACGGCCACAGTTACTCTTAGACTCGGTTGAGGATTCCTATGCTCCTTTGGTTTAGTACGATACTCGGTTGTCAATTCAATACTCGTCATATTGAAGTCAACATTCAAGTGGAACCAGAATCGGTTACCGCAGATTCCGATTTTCTCTTTTCGGTCGAGTGGGATGGAGAGGCGGGATTTCATGTCCGGTGGCAGCCCAAACAGGACTACTCCCATTTAGAAATCCATACGATAGATGGCTCCTTTGTCGATAGCATCACCTCCGAAGATGGCCTTGCAACATTTAGCGATCTTGAGGAAGGAGAATATAAAATCTCTCTTCATGAAACGTCCTCTACCGCGGCGGCAGCGACCATAAAGCAGTGGAATGGAGAAAATCGCTTACTATATCGTTCCGAGATACCGGTTGGAGACACCAACTCCACCATGGGACCCGTAAGTTTGGTTGGCGAAAGCAGTCCAGCATTTGGCGCCGCGATGGATGTATGGGGAGAAGATGAGTTTGGTCTTCTCGCAGGCGGAACACATCCGGATGTCGGTCTCTTGGTTGCAGATGTGAGTTCTCCCAAGGAACCAGCAATCTTATCTGAGATATCGAACATCGGGTTTGTGCGTGATGTGAAATCAGGAGACGGCTTGCTGTTTACGGCTGTAGACGCAGAGTCGGACGGTTGTAACCAGTGCGACGATATCGGTGTGCGGATCTTCGACTTTACCAATCCAGCTGAACCGGTGTTACTCTCTACGATCGGCGCACCCGACACCTCTGTTCACAATTTGAGCTACAGCAAAGGATTTTTGTACGTTTGCAGTATGCCAGAACAGCGACTGGTCGTCTATGATGTTCGTGACCCTTCAAATCCTCTGCGGATTGCAACCTGGGCTGCCTCTTCCGATCCGAATAATGCGAATTTTCACGGAGGGGGATATGGCGGCCCGCATGATGTAACGGCAATCGGTGATCGTCTGTATGTAGCGCACGTGTTTGGCATAAGCATTTTGGACATATCAGACCCGTACAACATTGTAGAGTTGGGTTCTAAAGAAGTGGATATGGGGATGCACAATGTTTGGCCAAACGAAGATGAAGATCTGTTGGTTGGTTCCCAAGAGATTGCGGGCGGTCCAATGACCTTGTGGGACATATCCGATCCGGAAAATATACAAGAGATTTACTCTCTATCGACGGGGGAAGACCGATGCGTACACAACGCCTATTTTAGACAAGATACAATCTTTGCAGCATGGTATGTTGACGGAGTATATGCCTTTGAAATCGGTGATGCGGGTTTGCCCGAGGAAAGAGGGCACTATGATACATATGATGGCCCCATTGTGACACCGGATGATCCAAATGGCCAACCGATGCCGCCGATCTCAGGTGCATGGGGAGTATGGCCTTACGGTGATCATATCTTGGTTGGAGATACCGTTCGGGGGCTTATCGTATTGGATTATATTCCCTACGTTGTGTCGAAAAATGAACCGGATCGTCAATAGGGTTTCAAGAAGCCAACGTCGACTCCGATAGTCGCTGATCGAATACACGGTGAATCTACTCTTCGAGCGGCATGCAACCAAGCCTAGAGAAATAAGAATCGCAAACCTCACGCTATCTCCCGTTTGCACGGCAGCTTGTTCTTAATCCGTACTGCTCAATATGATCAAAAGCCTTTGTAAAGGAAAGAAGCATGGATGGCACAGACGACGAATATCGGAATACGAGAGTGAATCGTAC
>JAYYRF010000159.1:0-3746 GCA_036127535.1 Myxococcota bacterium
GTAGTACTGACTGCTACCCGGCATGATGGTGAAGCACTTATTGGTTGCACAATCCGTATTGGAGGAGCATACATCCCCCACAGCTCCGTTGGAGACTTGCCATGGTTCATAGCATGCGGTTACGGTACTGTACGAGGGATCGTCTCCCAATGCGATGGGAATACCGTTACTTGCGGGAACATTGCCCATAATGACAACATCGCATACCTCGGGGAACGCCGTATTCGTATTGCAGTCGGATTCTTTGTTGCACAGCGGTCGGCAATAGCGATCTGCACCGTTGAAATATCCATCGAATTGATGGAGGTCGCAGTGGCCGGTTTCGCAATTGGCGCTGTCCCATGCACCATTGGAGTTACAGGGCTGATTTATATCGGCGTACGCAGCCGAATTGGTTGCACAGCTGCTGTATATTTCTCCGGTGGCAGCGTTTCCAAGCATATGGCAGGATTCTGTACTGCTGCACTCGTCTTGTGCGTCACAAGAACTTTCACAATAGCCAGCGTTGCAAATCCCAGATTCGCAATCGCTATTGATGGAGCAGCTGTTTCCGGTCGCGTATGTGCCATTGGGAACCGGTTCACAGTAGAACACGTTGGCGCCGCCGGGAAGTTTTACGCAAGATTCCCCGTTGTTGCAGTCCGTATCGGTACTGCACTGTGCGCTGCAGTGATAGGCGGAGTCGCTTCTCCAAGGAGCACAATAGTGACCCGACGGACAATCGAGATGTTGAAGGCACGAGCCGTCTATGTACAGGTTTGCGCTTACGGTGGTACTGGTGGTGCTACCATCGTCTGCCGTCACGCTGCACGTCCAAAAACCAGCTGAGGTAAGCGTTCCGGGATACATGTCGCTCAATGCGGTCGTCGTCGTCGTTTGAACGGCAGTTCCATTGTTATCCGTCCATACATAGGTATATTGAACGGTATCTCCATCTGCATCGCTGCTTTGGCTGTTTACATAGCAGTAGATATCGTCGATTCCCTCTTCGGGAGCCACTGGCCCCGTGTAGATCGTGGGAGCAGAAGGGGCGCTGTTGAGAACGACGATATTGTTGGATGTTGTTGGTGAACCATAGTCAAATCCATCGAAGGGAGTCACGACGAGATAAATGGTGTCTCCTTTATCGAAGTACACCGAACCATCGAGAGACGTTCCGCTGGTTGCCACAACGCTGTCGGTATTGGTTTGTGCGTCGATGCGATGCCATTCCAACGTACTCGACGTGCTTTGGGTCGCATCGGGGTCGGAGACACTAAAGCTGGCGCTGATCAGATCGTTGGTGTATACACCGGAAGGCGTCAAAAATACGGATGCAATGCTGGGTATGGTATTTTCGATGTCGGTGTAAGCGGTTGCGGGTGTCCCTTGATCGATGCCATCGGTCGGTGTTGCAGTGCAAGAGATACTCGATGGGTAGGTGAAAGGGCCGCTTAGAGAGGGGCCTGTCGTACTCTGCGTGATTCCGTCCACAGTCCAGATATAGCTGAGTGTTACACTGTCACCGTCAGCGTCAGTGGTGGTGGCGCTACACGTTAGCGTGCCCGTTTGGGCAGTCGGAGCAGACGGAAGGATTTGCACGCTGATAATTTCCGGCGCGCTGTTTCCCATGCTTATCGATGTGCTGATGCTATCGCTGCCACCATATGCATCGGAAGTTGTCGCTGTACAAGAGAGCTGATCGGAAGTGCTGATCGAGGGTACCACCAAATTGCCGCCCGTTTGTAGAAGGGTGCCATTTTTATACCATTCATAATCAATGACCAGCGTTTCTCCATCGGCGTCATCTGCTATCGCACTACAGGTCAGCACTGTACCAGGAGAGATGTTGCTGTTTGGTGTGATGGAGATGCTCGAGAAAAGAGGGGCTCGGTTTTGCAGTGTGGTCGAAGCTGTTTGTTCGGTCACGTCTGTTCCATCTGAGGTGACCATCGTGCAAGAGACGCTCTCTTGCGGCATCGCGAGGCTGGCGTCAAGCGTCAGGTTGCTCCCGCTGCCCAGTATGCCGTTGGCGCTTTCCCACGTGTATGTTGTGTTCAACGCGTCGCCATCTGTATCGGTTGCGGTTCCCGTACAGGATAGAAGAGAGTCGTTATAGGCGGGGCTGGGCGAGAGCGAGATACCGGCTCCCAAGGGAGGGCTGTTTTGAATCGTAACCGAAGCTTGGCCAGGATATCCATTGGCCGTGCCATCGTTGGGCGTGGCAATGGCTGTCCAAACTTGCCCCTTCTCCAAGAGAGAACTCGCGATACTCGTTCCCGTCTGACCGCTTGTACTACCGTTGAGTAGCCATTCGTATGCATATGTGACGATATTTCCTTCGGGATCGACGGAGCCGGAAGCCAAAACGGTTAGGGTCGAATCGCTGTAGGCGGGATCGGGAGAGATCGAAACGGTGGGTGCGCTGGGAAGACCGTTGATCGTGAGGGTAAGTTGGGCACTTGCGCTCATATTGTTGCTGTCGCGCACTTCGGCACTGATCGTATGGACTCCTGCTTGTAAAGAAGAGTGGTTAAACAGGATTGAACCTGAGGAGTCCGGACTTTGGGTCGAAAAGATGCCGTCTAAACTGGATTCCCATGATACGGAAAGGGAATTGGATGCGTCTTCTACGTCCGAAACCACCGCTGAGAATGATATGGGTTCTCCTTGGGCATGGGTACTGCCGCTGCTGGGCGTTTGGATTTGAATGCTCGGTGGATTGCCCACGGTGTAGATGATGTTTTCAACGCAACCCGTACCCACTTCATCGACAACCTCAAGTGTAATAAGATGCGTATTGTTGGATAAGTCGGTGTAAGGGAATGTTACGGCACCGCTGCTGCTGGGCGTAGATGTACCGAGTAAACCGTCCTTGTCGCTGCTCCACTGTACGAGCAGTTCATTGGGGGCATTTTCAGAATCCGATACCGTGGCTTCAAACAGAACCAAATCGCCCGGATTCCCCACTGAACCCGTTGGTGGAGACGTAATACTGCAGATGGGGGCTTCGTTGGGAGGGCCAACCATAATGAGTACCGTATCGGTTGCGATGTTACCAGCGGGGTCGCGCGCATGCAATTGCAGAAAGTGTTCACCTTGTGTGAGGTAATCCGCATCGCTAAAGGCCCCTCCACTATCGGGGGTTGTGTTCAAGGAAAGCGTTCCATCGATGTCGCTTTCCCAATAAATTTCCAGATCGCTCAGGGGGGTATCGCTGTCTATGACGGAACCGCTGAATTCTACTTTTTGATCGCTGTAGTACGTGTCGCCTTGTATGGGCTTCGAAATCAATACTTCGGGTTCCTCGTTTCGTTCGAGTGAAAAAGAAAGGGTGTCGCTTCCCTCCTCACCACCGGGATCGGTGACTTTGACGGTGATGCTTTCATCTGTGGGTTCGATTGTGTACGCGCAGCGGCTTTGACCTTGTTCGTCGAGAGGTGTTGGAGGACAGATTTCCGTTTGGCCGGCAAACCAGGCGGCGGTTAAATCTGTAGGGCTGTCGTTTACATCATCCCCCACGGCCTCAAATTGAATTTCTTGGTTCACGTCCAAGATCGCACCATCATTGTGAGACGTAATCGCGACGGTCGGAGCCGGATTGCTCACGAGAATCGTGATTTGGTCGGATCCGGAGCCGCCGCGCGGATCGGTGACGCTTACACTCACTATCGAAAGACCGTCCGGTATGACGGTCGAACAGGAAATGTCCCCGCTGACTTCGGGTTGTTGCTCCGGGCATAACTCTTGACCATCCCCATACCAAA
>JAYYRF010000160.1:0-4232 GCA_036127535.1 Myxococcota bacterium
ATATCGCGATCAAGAGAAATTTATCTATACCAACACCATACATATTGTGGACTAGCGTATGAAGAGCGTACCGTTTCATTTTGTTCTTGGGTCCGTTTTCCATATCGGATTTCAACAACGAGAATCCTCTTCGGCAATTCACCGATAGAGAGTATATTTAAAGGGCAGATATGATGGGGTGGATACCGGTATGATAGGACTCTTGGGAAAATACATGTTTTGTTTCGTATCCTGTACAGGCGAAAAGGACGCAATTGATAGCGAAGGCACGGTTGTTGTGGAAGATACGAATGTAGAAACAGAGGATACAGGAACCTCTCAGCCAGATGATGAGTCGGAACCGACGACTTTCTCTTCGACGCTGCAGGCAACGCAGACCCAAGTGCTGCTCTACGATCGCGATCGAACCATCGACAATCCCTTGAAAGGTTTTTTGACCAGCTACAAGTGGGGAGAGCCGAGCAATGCCATGCCTCATCGGCTCGAGTTTGCGTATGTTCCGTTATCCGACATCGTACAATCGGAAGGGGAGTATCGATTTGATAGCTCTGTTGAGCCTCTTCTTCAACAAGCCTCCGATAGGGGAAATCACCTCATCATCCGGGTGTACATTGATTATCCGAATTTGGAGAGTGGATTACCGGAGTATTTGCTGGATATCGTATCGTGCTCCTCTTATTCTGATTATGGAGGTGGTTGCTCTCCTGATTACCAGGATCCGAACCTACAATCTGCGATTCTCGATTTCATCGGTGCTTTTGGAGCCGCCTACGATGGAGATCGGCGATTGGCCTTTGTCCAGTTGGGACTGCTTGGGTTTTGGGGTGAATGGCACACGTACCCTCATGTAGACTGGTTTGCCGCAGATGGTTTTCAGCAGGAAGTCATTGCGGCCTACGGTGATGCTTTCCAGCAGACACCCTTACAAATTCGGGTGCCGGTACAGGATACGCCGCAGCGTATCATCGGGTTCCACGATGACAGTTTTGCCTACTCTACTTTAGGGGACGTAGACTGGTTTTTTTGGTCAAAGATGATGGCCGCGGGAACGGATCGGCACTGGGAGCATTCCCCGACGGGTGGGGAAGTATTTCCCGCTTTGCAAGCAGAGCTATTTAGCGAGGATTACCAAGTCGGGGAATACAGCCAAGATTTCGCAGAATGTGTTTCACAAACCCATGCCACCTACATGATTAATTACAACGCTTTCCACTCCTACAGTGCAGAGCAGCAGGTGCAAGCAGAGGAAATTTCGATGTCGATGGGATACGAGTATACGGTGGAGCAAGTATCCGTGGAGGTTGGCGCATTGCATGATATGACGGTCGACATTCGAGTGAGCGTCTTTGTCCGTAACAGCGGTGTATCCCCCTTTTATTATCCTTTGCATCTTACGTTGCATTCTGAGGAGGGGCAAACGTGGCTCTTGCAAAGTGAATTGAACGAACTTCTTCCTTCCGCCGAAGCAGAGGAGTACGCGATCGTTTTGGAGTCCGTCCCCGCGTCTCTATTAAAATCGAATTTCTTTCTCTCTTTGGATGCGGAGATTCTTCTCGAAGAACAGCGTATTCGCTTCGCCAATGTCGAAGATATAGATGGACGGATCTACACGGATGTTCACTTCGCGTGTCAGTATGATTCCGAGTCGTACGGATTGGGCGAATCCTATGACGAGGTGTGTTTTTGCGATGTAGACGGTATCTTTCGAACCGTTGTCGGAGAAGAGTGCGAGTAAGGCATTCGATTCTTAGTGCCCCAACGAGATGAGAGAGAATGCATAACACATTTCATCTCCCGTTTTCTCTCCATAATAAACGTCTTGGGGGGGATCGTAGTATAGATTGGGATTGGAATTAGAGTTGTTCCAGGTGCACTCCCAATAAATCCGTTCCCCTTGAGAAATGCGAATCGGATCTTCGAATTGATATGTGAGTTGATTGTTGAAGTCGTAGTTGTCGGATTGTACGACGCAGCGATCGTCTCCATCTCCCCGAATACTCATATGGTAGCCTGTCCCGAGAAGGTGCATATGGGGAAAGGTTGCCCACAGACGAAAATCGGTGGGCGCAACGATTTCTTCTCCATAGGTATACGCAGGGTCTCCCGCTGGAATTCTAAAACCATGGTAACCGTATGGACCCATTAAAATGGTATGCTCTACTTCGGATGCAATTTTCATGCTGTAGCCGGAACGATCGGCAATGCCGGGATCCGCCTTTCCGATGTAGTAGTGCATTTGGAGAATAAAAACCTCATCCGGTTGCATTAGAATTCCCCCGCCATCGAATCGAAGAGGTGAACCACCCGGGGCCCAGGCGGAAAGCATACCGGAGCCGGACGAGTTTCCCTCTACCAATGCTTGTGCACCCGAAATACAGTCAACGCCTTCCGGCTGGAAGGCGTCTTCTTGCAGCGCATCTCGGGGAGATTTCGCCAATACGATGTGATGTACGATCGCCTCTTGATCGATAATGGGGTGAAGTTCTGTAATGTAGAAGGGGTCGGTTTGCCCGTGCTCCAAAACAAAGCAGCGATACTCATTTCCCTCTGAATTGCTTTGTTCATACGTGGGGATGTATGGGCTGCTGATGAGAAGAGTGAGGTCGGGGTCTTCGAGTTGATGCGCTTCGAGATCGATCTCGGGTGCATCCTCTTCTTCGCCCAGTTCTTTGCCACTTTCGACCCACTGGGCAATGATATCTCTCGACGCGGCTGAGATAAACATCTTTTCGGAATCTATATAATCGTGGCAGTCGGGATCAGAGACGGGAGGAGGCATGCGGCCATCGTCGATCGATGTGAGCATCAGGTTTCCGAATTGTTGGGCGACAATCGGATCGGAAAAGTCTCCGATGCCCGGTCCGTTACCCATGTGGCAACGCAGGCAATTCTGCGATAAAACGGGAAGGACATCTTTGTAGTAGGTTACAGGTTCGGTTTTCTGTGTGGCATTTTCACCTTGACAGGCCATTAAAATAAAGATTAGCATTGCGACTCCATTGCTTCTAGATAAGACGGCGCACCCGATTTGGCTGCTTTGAAACCCAATTCGTTTTCATGAATTGCCATCTTCCCTCCGATGCGGTGTGCGAAATAAATCGATTTACAGTTAATCTGATTTCACATTTGCCGAAGGTAGAGCACAGGCACGTTGCGCTGAAGTTGGTTACGCTTTTCATGAGGCCAACAAAATGTGAGTGGAGGTACGAGATGAATTCAATATTTTTTTGGGGTTTTGGATTGGTAGCGATGGCGACAACGGACAAACCGAGTTCATGGTCTGGTTCTTACACTTGCAATTACATTGACGGTCTCTACAAGGGAGAGTCTTGGATGATCTATTTGGGGGAAGAGACCCCCGATGGCTTTTTAGCTGGAGGTATGGAAATTGCGGGCGCGCAGTTATCCCAAATGGTGGAATTGAAGGCCAAGCAGGAAAAAAAACCGGATGCCTTAACCTTTCACGCTGTGTCGGTGGAAGGCTTTGGTCCGATTCCGGAACAGGTCAAGCCCGATGAGATACTGTTTCAATTCAAGAAAAAGAAGGGAAAGATCGAGTTTGTAAAAGGCGTGGTGCCGGATCCACTAAAGTGCACCCGGCATTAGCATAAGAGACTTTTTTGTGCGTTTATCGCTGAAGAAGGTAAGATGTGCGGAACGAGTCTGTGCAACGACTGGGTAATTCTATCTTGGAAACAGTCTTTTCTACGCAGCTTTCCAGTTGGTCGTTTTGGATTGTGCTCTTCGCAAAGGACACCTTGCTCACTTTTCCTTGCTGAGCGTGAACCAAGACTTTGAGTGTTCCTTCCTTCTTGTGATTTCGCAACATCTTATCATAGCAGTAACGAACCTTTGAACGCTGTCGTTTGATTTGCTTTTGGAAAGCATTGTCACAGGTTGCAGAGCTCTTCTTGGCGCTCTTGGTTTTTTTGTTGGAGGAGACGAGTCCGAAAGAGGGCATCGGTGCAATCACTGAAGAAGAGATGTTGCGACCTGCTCGCTGTACCTTTAACGAAGAAGAGACGCGAGAATCGCCGTGGGTGGCGCCGCGGATTTCAGTGTTTACATTTTCCGCCTGCATCAAACGACCTTCATTGGCGTTGGCATTGGTGCTGAAGAAGAGAAGGAAGGTTGCGATTAAAGAGAGAGTCCATTGTGTCATCGTTTTGCCCGTTGGTTTTGGAGTGGGTACCTCGATGTTTTGACTCAAAAGTAACGATGACAAGAAGGAC
>JAYYRF010000161.1:0-5925 GCA_036127535.1 Myxococcota bacterium
TTGACGAACCATCTGACTCGACCAACGAGTCCATGTATTCACAATAATGCCCGATACACCCAAGCTCGGAAGAACGTTGCGAATATAGTCGCGCATCGCCTTTCCCCAAACCATAAACATGATGCTTTGGGGTCTAAATCGTTTGGTATCGTGAAAAGCCAAGTACGCGATTCGATGGAGAGCGACCGTCGTCTTACCCGATCCGGCCGAACCGCGTATGACCAGTGCACCGTCGGTTTTCGCGGTAATCAATTCAAATTGATTTTCATCAATTAATGCTGCGATATCGGGCAAATGCTTACTCGCACGCAGTTGGGCTCCCGATCCGAGAACAGAGGTTAACGGACTCCCCGCTCGTAAAGATTGACCTTCACCACCGGCCAGTCGGGTGCTCTCCGGATCGAGTTGCCTCCAGTTGCCCCGCTGCTTGACCCAGGTGTATTCTGAGTTGGATACCCGTAAGAGTTCTCCTCTTTGTATAAACAGAATTCTGCGCGCACTCACTTCCCCTTCTCGGGATTGTCCCGCGATGATTTCTTCGTACTCTTCTCCTTCTTGGTAACGATAAAAGATCTTTGAAATCGGCGCATGACGCCAATCGACGATGCGCAGTCCATTGCTCAAGCGGGTGGCTTTGCCCAAAAAAATATCGCGTACCTCTCCTCCCTCTTCCAAACGAAGGTGGGCAAAATACGGCATATCCGGATTGATCTCATCTGTCTTCCGGCTGTTTTGCAACTGCGTTAAGAGATGGCTGAGATGGTTGAGCTGGTCGTATAGAGCGGGTAAGTCTTCGTTCTTCGCATCGAGAATTTCATCGCGTAGAACCAGCATTTGGTTGTGTACTTCTACGGCGGAGGGGCCTCTGGACTCCGGGTTCTCAATGATTTTTTGACGGATATCGGCGAGGAGCTCTTCTTCTTCCAAAATGATTTCGCTTCCTTTCACGCTCATCCAATCCCCCAAGATTAAAGAATTAAAAATCTTAATCCGATTGCGAAAACAATTCAAATTCTCGTACAAAGTAGTATACACCAGAGTAACCGCCCAAAACAGATACCAGTGCGGCCGAGATATACATGGTATTTTCCCATGATAGCAAGGATGCCACCATGGCAACCACCAAGAGAACCGATGCGATTTTGCCCGCGATCAATGGTCGATTGGGGGGTATATTTCCTCGCATGTAGCGTTGAACATAATAGGGAACCATCGGTATTTGAACCCATTCTCGCGTGAAAAGCAATACGGCGAGCCACCAAGGCATCCAATCAAAGACCACCAAAGACCAACCGGCGTTGATGTTGAATATTTTGTCTATCCAACCATCCACGAATCCCCCCAAATGCGAGACGGTGCCCTGTAAACGAGCGACCCAGCCATCTAAAATATCGGTCAAGGCGGCCAGCAGTAAAACTCCGAGAGCCCAAGACGGATCTGCTGCGATAAAGGGAAACACAATCGCCAATGGCAGACGCACCAGCGTCAATATACCGGCTAAATTCCATAGTTGAGCAGGGTTGAGAATCGAGAGAGGCTTTTTCAAGTTGATATCCGATGTTGGTTTCGCATTGAGAATTCACAGAAGATTCGTTATATTCGCTTTCAACAAGACCAAGGATTTAGAATGCTCTACATGCTCATGTTCGCCGCGTGCAACTCCATTAACACAACGGAAGCAGAACTGGTCTTTGACTCTTTGTTCCAACCGATCAGCGATATCCGCGATCTCGTTCTCGAAGAAGAAGAGAGAAATGCTGACATATCCGTATCCCTTTCTCAAGGAAGCAATTGGGAAGGTACGATAGAAGCACAAGGCCAACGCCAAGATTATCCACTCCAGGTCGAGTATACCGTCGAGATTTCTTTCGCCGATGTATATGTTACAACAGGAGACTTATACATCAATGGTACCGTTGAAAGCTTTATCGTATACACCCTCGAAGAGACGGATAGTCAAAGCTATAGCGTTGATACCACTCTCAGTGGGAATCTCAATGTGACAGGCGACGTGGGTGGCACAGCGAAACTGGACTATACACTATCCAAAGAATACGATTATGCTTCGGACACGATCCGTGTGGAAGCACAAGGCAAAATTAGCGGTACCGATGTATCCGAATTTACGAAAGGGAGTACTGAATGATACGACGAATCTTGCGCAAAATACGAACCGTCATGGGAAAATCTCCACCCAAAAGGGACGTTTCCCCATCCCCTGCTCCTCCGCAACCAGAATCGGTTAGCGGAGAAGAGCTCGCCAACATCGAGTGCGATGCACAAGAATTACTGGAACGTTTACAAGCGGGAGAATCGGTTGTGATCGTCGATGTTCGAGAGCGATTTGAGCTTGAACAACACGGACAGATTGAAAATGCCATCCATATCCCCCTTCGAGAACTCCCAACGCGTTGGGAAGAGCTCAAAGAAGCAAATGAAATTGTTTGCTACTGTGCAGCAGGCAGCCGTTCCTACAACGCAGCCATGCTGCTAAGAGAAAAGGGGCTCTTCAATGCCACCTCTCTGGATGGTGGAATCAAAGATTGGGTTGGTGTGGGGGCTCCGACAGTTAAGCCATCCTAACCCATGGCGGAAAACCCTCTCGTACATATACCGAAGGCTTGGCCTGCGATGCGCTCTCTCAATCAGCTGCGGCGCAATATCGTATCCAAAGCCCGATCGTTTGATATCATGCGCTGGCCTGGAACCCCCTATGGTTCTCACCCTCTGCAAACAATGCAAATCGATGAACTCAATGATCTCTGCCCGAGAGATGGTTGGCCTACGGTTTTGATGATTCACGGTGGAGGATGGGTAGAGGGTTCTTGCCAAGACTATACCCATCTCGCGCCTCTATTTGCGCGAAGGGGGATTATGGCGTGCGCAATGAACTACCGACTCGCGCCGGAAAATCGTTGGCCAGCCCAAAAAGAAGATGTCTTTGCCGCATTGGACTTTCTCCGTTCCCAACAGGTCGATCTACAACGTTTGGCGCTATGGGGAGACTCTGCCGGGGCTCATATGGCTCTGCATGCGGCCTTGGACTATCCTCATCCCATCGCCGCCGTCGTCGCTATTGGAACACCATTCGACCTAACACATCTACCCACTTCTTTGTGGGGAGAGGCATTTTTGGAGTCGCAGCTGCAGGCAGCATCACCCGTTTATCGTGAAGGAAGCAAACTTCCCCCAACCCTACTCCTTCACGGAGAGAAAGACCGAATCGTTCCGGTGGAGCAAAGCCGCATCTTCGCCCAGCGATTCCCACAATCAACACTATGGGAACTAGAGGATGGAGACCACGGTCTTCGTTGGCCACTGCACCGCGCTTGGCGACTCAAACGAAAAGCCGTTCGTTGGCTTGAACAAACGCTCGACTTACCCAAACGGGGCTCCAAGTGGAAGCGAAGAAAGAACAAATCAGCCGCGAAGTAGAATATCACAAAAGCGACGAACCTTGCGAACAAGACGTCCGTGAGGTCTCCGGTGTATGTCTCGGCGCAAGGCGACCAAGATCTTTCGCTCTAATTGGTATCGATTAATGGAGCCTGAAGGCCGAGGGGCTTGCCCTTCCTCACCCGTACTTAACGCATCCCACAAGGAATCGATCGGATAGCCAAACGTCTCCAATGCAATGTCGGAAACACCTTTGAGTTGCGCGTCCACAATACTTTTCGGAAACGCGTTATCCCGAAACTCTGCGACCCACTTATCGACGGAATTCGTGACGGGACGCTGGTGTTTCTGAACACCGATGGGATCCCCAAGACCTTCCGAAACCGACTCTTTTTGATAATTTAATGCATCGGCCTCAAAGGAAATGTTCATAAATTCGCTCAATTTTGCCAGCGTATTTTCGGGTTCTCGTACCACTTGTTCATAGGAGACGACCTGCACATTGGACATACCAGAACGAATTAGATCGCTCAAGACCGGAATGTATCGCGACAAGATCGGATTGAACGTATGTGCGGCGTGGTAATCTCCATCGAAAAAAGAGTGTGCATAACTGGAGAGGATGGCAGCCGGGTGTCTGGTCAAAACAATATACTTTGCGCGAGGATAGACACGCTGAATGAAGGGCAATACCAAGGCATTTGCAGGGGTTTTGTCTAAAAAGTATCGCTTGTCCGTTTGCATCAATATGCGGCGATACAAATGATCGGTGTATGCGCGGCACGCTCGATAATACCCCTCTTCTCCATCGGAGAACTCCTGTACGATATCCCGCATTGCCTGTTGCGCTTGTAATTGATCGTACGGTGCGGTATCGACACACTCCCAAAAGCCCAAATGAGCCAACGGAGGGAAAATGTGCGGCTCAGAGCGAGCATAGACTTCCGAGGTCGCGTTGAGTATGCGCATCAGCAGGGTCGACCCTGATCGGGGGGCGCTAAGCAGAAAGACCAAACGCTCTTCTACGTCTCTCTCATTGTCGGACACAGTCATCTCGATACAATCCTATCGCTTCTTGGGTGAGTTGGGTGTCGTTGAAGCAATACAAGGAATTATCCAAATCCGCATCAAAATTTACCCCCAAACATATACCCCAGCCGCTTTCGTTGATGTATACCGGTAGTCCGGTAGAGGGTGACTTGTTCGCACAATTCTGACCATCGCACTGATAGCAGCCACTCGGCATGCACAGTTCGATCACTTCGGAACGAAAGACCGATCGAAACATCCCTTCGCTTTGCTGTGCAATCGTGTCTTTCCTTGCGTATAACGCGCGCTCCCACTTATAACTTTGCTCCAAACAGACCGGCTTGAGCTCGGGAATCTCACATCGGTACACCCGCTTATCGATAACAGAGCAAGAGAGTCCGAGAGCAGATCCCTTGGTGAGTTCTTCAATGCCGCCATTAAAACTGCCCGCGAGGTAAAGCGGCAATGCCTTCTCTTCTCGGATAAATCCACTCTTGTTTTCGAGAGCGGAAAAGTACATCCCAACATGACGGAGAAGATGAGCGCTGTGGACGGCCGGGCCGCGAAACCAAGGCGCGTATGCATACGCCGTCAGCCTTTCCGGAGAAGACTCTCTCTTTTCCAACATCACTTTGAGAGGCAGAAGTAACTGGGCGTGAACCGATCGCGCCTCTACGGTTTGCTGTAAGAATACGCCGGAATGAATGTCCAAAAACCGATACTGGACGCGATTGGAATCAACTTTGAAATTTAGGGCGAGTTCTATGTTGGGAAGCGTGTCGCTACGAAGACTGTGGTACAGGAAATTTTCGGCCAAGGGTGGGTGCTCGTCATACCCCTCGGCTTTTAAATCGGTACGCAGAAGTTCCTGATACCGGAGGGTTTGCTCTTTTTCTGACTGTACAAACGCATATTGTCGCTCCATAAGAACTTCGGGCTCCGGAGTCGAGCAAGCAGCTGCAAACCAAAACATACCTAAAACTCCGAGACGAGCTTATTGGGCCAGTTGCCCATGAGACGAACCTCTGTTTCGAGACGAATGTTAAACTGTTCCCATACGCGCTCTTGTGCCAATCGAATCAATCGATATACATCCATCGCGGTGGCCTTCTCAACATTGACGATAAAATTGGCGTGTTTGCTCGAAATTTCAGCACCACCGATTCGATATCCCTTGAGCGAGGTCGCTTCGATGAGCCTTCCAGCATAATCACCTTCCGGATTTTTGAAGACCGATCCGCAGGAAGGTAGATGAAGCGGTTGGGTTTGCTTTCGGCGCTTTAAAAGAGACTGCACCCGGGTTTGTTCGGCTTCAAATTCGTGTCGATGAATGTGGAAACACACGCGTGTGATCATCGCCCCCCAAGGAATGTTCTCGGCCTTTCGATAGGAAAAACCACATTGATCGCGTTGAAAACGGTGGCTTTTTCCATGGGAGTCCATCCACTCGACATACACGACCGCATCGCAGATTTCGCCCAAAATCGAGCCCGCATTCAT
>JAYYRF010000162.1:0-2893 GCA_036127535.1 Myxococcota bacterium
AGATTCGACTCTCTAAATTTGGTAATTTTATCGTCAAAGACAAGGTTGCACGCGTTGGCCGGAATCCGCACACAAACGAAAAGCTAATCATTTCCCGTCGGAGAGTCGTTTCATTCAAAGCCTCTCCGGTTTTAAACCGCAAGATAAACGAAGAAAAGTAAGCATGGAAGAAAAGACAAAACTGTACTATAGGATTGGCGAAGTAGCATCAAAAATTGGAGTCGATGCCCATGTAATTCGATACTGGGAAGGAGAATTCAACATCAAGCCGCACCGATCGTCCGCAGGTCAGCGTTTATACCGCAAGCATGAACTGAGCCTCTTCCAGCGCATTAAAACCTTAGTATACGAGGAAGGATACACGATTGTCGGCGCAAAGAAGATTATTGCTGGACACGCTCCTTTGGGGAGCATTCCGAGTGCACGACTACAAGAAATCAAAGAGCGGCTCGAAGAGACACGAGAAAAAATTGCCCACCTGCAGCAAAACTTGGACGTTAATTTCGAATAATGCTTGACATCATTTCGAGCCAAAGATATTTTGCTATGGTTATCGGGGTGTAGCGCAGGCTGGTAGCGCACTTGACTGGGGGTCAAGGGGTCGCTGGTTCGAATCCAGTCACCCCGATCACTTTTAAAGGTGTCCTTTGGACACCTTTAAACTTTTGTGAGAAAGTTCCATGCGATACTATCTTTGGGTGCTGCCTAATCCAACACATGCCGCAAAACTCGCCGCCCAAATTCGAGACCTGTCTCGTATATACCGCACCCCACTTTTTATTCCCCATATAACGGTTGCCAGTGGAAATCAGCCGTACCGCTTCTCTTCGTTCGATGCGCCGAAAGTCAGATTGCTGCCCGTTGAGACCAAAAACGAAGAAAAGCAAGCGTTATATTATCCCGTATCGTTAACCCCCAACCTTTTGGCGATACAAACGTTCTATGCTCCACATAAGCGGTACTACACACCACACTTGAGTCTGATATACGGGACGTTTTCTGTTGCACGCCGGGCCGAGTGGAAACAAAAGTGCCCGGTCTACACAGAAGAGATTCTTTTTCGCCACTTATGCTTGGTGCAAGGAGATGCAGACGTCAATAATTGGAAGATACTGGAGACGTGGGAATTGCCTCACAATGATAAAACCTACTAGACAGCGGCTTCGTACGCTTGATGAACGCTCTGTAGTATGATGTGTGCTCCTTGTTCCTCCAGTTGGATGATTCTCTCCAGCGTTTGATTCAATACGCTTAGCCGAAAAGGAATGTCCAGTACACCAGAACCATTGACAAAAGCCTCTCTTTGTTCTCTTTGTACTTCCACAGGCCAATTTCCTACATGAATTGCATGTAAAGCCTCTTTCAGCGGAACATGTTCACTGGCGATTAAGATTTCAGAGAGACGCTCCCATTGCTGAGCGGATTGTCGGTAAAGCCGAGCCGCCTTTGCCAATGACGGTTGCGACAAGAACAAAGAACTCTGCGACAAGCAGCTTACAAACTTTTCTCGGTTACCACCTTTGTGGTTTCCGCTCAATTGCTGATAGAGTTGCGTCGCCAAATCGAAATAGTAGCCCTTATCTTGCAGCAGCGTCTTCCAGTTATTTCGCATGGATGATCGCCTGAGCAGAAGACGCCATTTGTGTAGCTTTCGAAGAGCGCCGCTTTGTGGATTGGCGAAGTTCTCTGCGATCGTTTGTAAACATAACCGCGTTAGATGCTGCGGCGATCGAATCGATTCGGTTTCGAAATGCCACAATGTAATTCTAGACCAGCGAGACATAAAATCTGTCATGCGAAAACGCTCTCCGTTCATCACCAAGGAATTGCGAAAAAATGAATCGATTCGGTACTGCGCAGTTGAATCTTCTTGAGAGACGGAACAAAATACCCACCCCTTGGTGCTGAGGGCTAAGGCCAAAGTGCTCGAAAAGTCCTGCTTGTCGGCAATTTCATAGCGATTAACCGGTAAAATATGAGACAAAAAATGGAACGAACTCAGTTGGGTTTGAATCCGCAAACGGATAGGAGAACTTTTGGGACGACTCAACTGATATAAAAAATCGATTCCGCCAAACCATGCGCGAAATATATCATCGTGGGGAATCATTTTTCCGAAGTCGGTTCCTTTAAAAACACGATAAGAGAGAGAAGTGGTCATAAAAAACTCCATGCATATATTTGCAACATACAATCAGATCTTTTGTTCGAGAAGGTCAAAAAGTGACCAGAACCATTATTTGTCCTAAATTTAAAAAGATTCTGTTATGCAAGAAACGTTGATTCAAGACTTTGAAACCTTATCTTCTCATCCTCACGCACGCTTGGTTATCCAAGGTGAGAGAGGATGGTTTGTCCTCCAACGCTACACCAATCCATACCAAGCCCTGTGCGAAGCCGCGAGCGATCCATACCTACCCAAAGAAAATCCACTCACCCCTGAACAAAAACAGCTTTTATTGAATGAGGGCTATAAAAAGAGAAGAAAGGGTCGAAGCCTTGGGAAAATTGTTGCTCTCAATACCCCGGAACTCAGGGAGACGCTCTATCAGGAGTTATCGAGCCTTTTCGATCTCGTATACCAAGAATCCATCGAAGATGCTCGTGTACATACGCAGTTCAATGTTCTTTCCAAACTGAACAATCAATCTCTTCTCAATACCATGAAGAAACTCAGTACCAAGCGAACACATGAACTGCGCTTGACCCTGTACCATCAACTGGTGCAATCCAAACTCTTGTTGGCCATTCAAAGTGATGGACTGCCAAGAGCCATCGATACCATTGCGGGATTACCCAGTTACGCCGCTTTCACCGATGATAGCGCGATTCGCTTTTGGGATCCACGGGGCTGTGAGTATAAGATTTTAGAAGGCTATGACCTCTTCTTATT
>JAYYRF010000163.1:0-4789 GCA_036127535.1 Myxococcota bacterium
TGATCCCGTCGGTCAGACACCGCATAAAATGGAAGGGCTGCCGCCAGACACCTACACCGTTGTACTCAAACAAAAAGGCTATCCCGCCGCCATCCGAAAGTTTGATACCCGTGATGGAAAAAAAGGCGTTGTTCAGGCTGGCATGGGCTCATTGGGCGCAAATCTCGTCGTTAAGACCAATCATGCCCAAGCCGAAGTCAAGCTCGAAAATATGATCATCGGTAGCGGTAAAAATGTGAATTTCGGCAAGTTGGAGCGAGGCATGTACAATTTGGTCGTTTCCTTACCCAGCGGGCAATCCGTCAGTTCTAAAGTCCAAGTCCCGACCAAGGGAGACCTTACGGTTCTCGCGAAGATTTACGGAGACGATTCCAACAAGCGTTCTGCAATTCAGATCCAACCCCCGCTGATGAGTCAATGGTACTTTTGGGCGTCTGTCGGTGGTGCAGCTGTCCTAACCGGCGTATCTACTGCGACCGTCATCCAACTTAATCAGCCGATCCCCGCCGAAGAGGGTGATGTATCTGTAACCCTTCCCTAGTCTACACAATAAGGTAAAATTCTATGCGATTTTTCTATCTTTCTCTTCCCCTTCTCTTATCCTGTGGTGAAGCCGAAAAAAAGACTGCTATCTTCGTTAGCGTGCAAACAGATGAAGACGTCAATATTCGAGACTATGCAGACACCTTGTGGATTTATGTCGATCCAGAAAGCGGCTCCTTTGTCGATGCGAATGGCGAACCGTATGAAGCAGGACTCTATCAAAACGGACCGACCTATAAAACCTACTTCGGTAACTATGTAACCGATGATGACGAACTTGAAATGGGCTTAAAACTCGATTTGGGCGATTGGAGTGGTGAAACACTGCCGACCGTTGAGTTTGCTCCCAGCAGCAGTAACCCAGGGCCCTTTCAGTTCTCAGCGAGTGCCTTTAATGAAAAAACCGAATACCTTCGATCCGCCCAAACGGAGGCAATCCCCTTCACGGATGATTTGATCACCAAACAAACGATCACACTCGGTCTACTCGATGTGCCGGTTGGCCCTTGCAACAACGAAATCGACGATGATGAAGACGGCTGGACGGACAGCGACGACCCGGACTGTACCGATGGAAACGACGAAATTGGTTTGGGAGAAACCGCCTGCAATGACGGGATCGATAATGACGAAGATGGCCTAAGGGATGCCGCTGACCCCGAATGTACGAGTGCCCTTGTAGACTCTGAAAGAACCGGATGTGAAAACGAAATCGATGACGACGAGGATGGTTATACCGACGAAGACGATCCGGATTGCGATTCCGGAGACACCGAAATTGGTTTCGGCACGACCGCTTGCAACGACGGTGTAGACAACGATGCGGATGGAGATATCGACTCCGAAGATCGCAATTGTGATGACGCGAGCGACGAAGATGAGAATAGCCCTCCTTGCGAGGACAACGAGGATAACGATGGTGACGGATGGGCCGATGAACTCGATCCGGATTGTGAGGATGGAGAGGACGAGAATAATTTGACTTCAGTCTATCGTTGCAATGACGGAATCGATAACGATGGAGATGGATTCACCGATGTCGACGATCCAGGCTGTGACGAAGGTATGGACGAGAGCGAAGCCAACGCTTGCGAAGACGGCTTGGACAATGATGGCGACGGATGGATCGATTTGGGTGATTTGGGCTGTCTGGGCGACCCACTCATAGATTCAGAAGGTGGTATTGATAACGCGACACAATGCAGCAACAACATCGATGACGACAACGATGGATTTATCGACAGTGCAGACCCCGAATGCACCAGCGCATTTTCTACACAAGAAGCCAGCTACTGCACAGATGGAACCGACAATGACGGAGATGGATGGTACGACTCAGAAGATCCGGAGTGCGACTCCGATTTTACCGAATCTGGCTTCGATCCCAACGGCCCCGCATGCAACAACGGAGCGGACGATGACGGAGATGGATATGTCGATGCACTGGACGGAGGCTGCTTCAACGCGTACGACGAAGATGAAAACGAAGTGTGTAGCGACGGAGCCGATAACGACGGAGATGGATGGATCGATGGAGATGATCCCGACTGCACTTCTTCGGGAGAAGAACTCGGATTCTTGAGCCACGCCTGCAACGATGGTGTGGACAACGATGGCGACGGTTTCATCGACGCAACAGATGACACTTGTACCGAAGCCGTCGCTTCCAGCGAAGCCGGAACCTGTGAAGACGCACTCGATAACGACTCGGACGGATACACCGATGAAGATGATCCGGATTGTTCCACCGGCGAAGAGACTGGAGGTTTTGGTGCGACCGAGTGTAATGATGGGGTCGATAATGATGGAGACGGAAAAGTAGACAGTCTCGATAATCACTGCCAAAACGCAGAGGACGATTTGGAACAGTTTTACGTCTGCGACAATGGGGTCGATGACGACGAAGATGGATGGATCGATTTGGATGATCCGGGCTGTAATGGCAGCCAAGATAACAACGAAGGGCCAACAACCAGCAGCGCTGCATGCAACGACGAAGAAGACAACGACGCAGATGGATATGTCGATGCCGATGATCCAGGCTGCGAAGATGGCTCCGACCTCGATGAGACCGACCCTGTTACCGACTGTAATGATAGCCTAGACAACGACTCTGATGGATGGATCGACAACGATGACCCCGACTGCGCGAACGATGTCGAAATCGGTTTCTCCTCAACACAATGCAACGACGAGGAAGATAACGATTCAGACGGTTATTCCGATGCCGATGATCCCGACTGCATTGGTGCAGAGGATGACCGCGAGCAGTCCTCGACCTCGAATTGCACGGACGGCTACGATAACGATGGCGATGGATGGTCGGACGCATCAGACCCCGACTGTATCGATCACGGACTCGAAGACGGAGCAAACAATACCGGCTCGTGTAACGATGGCCTCGACAACGATGGCGACGGCGTGTCAGACTCTGAAGACCAAGGCTGTGAAAATGCCTTTGACCTAGACGAATATGTCTTCCAGTGCGAAGACAATATTGACAACGACCAAGATGGATGGATCGATTTGGACGACCCGGATTGCGCCAATGGTGCATACTACGAAGTCGGCTATCAAAATGATCCCAGCTATCAGTGTAACGACGGAATCGACAACGATGGTGACCTGATCATCGATTCCAAGGATCCAGCGTGTGACTCCGCATTGGATCTCATCGAAGATTCCAATGCCGATGATTGTGCAGACGGCTCTGATGATGATGGAGACGGGTGGCTGGACGCTTTGGACGTCGATTGTCTGACCGATGGAGATGAGCTCGACTTTACAACCTTTAGCTGTAACGATGGATTTGACAACGATTTTGACGGTCTGATCGATGCAGAGGACACAGAATGTACTACGAGTTGGGACAACAGCGAAGACGGCAGTCCCCCCAGCTGTGAAGACGGCACAGATGATGACGAAGACGGATGGACGGATGAAGGAGATCCCGACTGCTCATTGTATGGCATTGAACTTGGCTACGGTTACACCGTCTGCAACGACGGAATCGACAACGATGGCGACGGCGATATCGACATCGCCGATGCCAACTGCGAAGAAGCAACCTCCCCCAGCGAATATCCCATGGATACAACCTGCAACAACGGCGCCGATGACGATAGCGATGGATGGACCGATGGTGACGACCCCGACTGCATTTTACTCGGTGCGGAAGATGGAAGTGCTGAATACAACGGTCCTTGCGCTGACGGAAGCGATAACGATGGCGACGGCGCTATCGATGCGGATGATAGCGACTGTCTTTCGGCTTTGGATGCCCGCGAAGACGAACTGGAAAATGACTGCGAAGATGGACTCGATGGAGACGATGATGGCTGGATCGATGATTTGGACCCGGACTGCCACTTGGGTGTGGGCGTCGAATCTCAGTTTTATCCCATCGCTTGTAACGACGGTGTAGATAACGACGGTGATGGTGCCGTAGATGCAATAGACCCAGGTTGCGATTTCGGTCTTGACGACAACGAACTCGATCCTTCAAGCTTCTGCGCCGATGGATTTGATAATGATGGAGATGGATGGACAGACGCAGACGATCCAGACTGCATATCGTCCGACTTTGAAAGCAGTATCTCTGTCTCTTTGGGCTGCAACGATGGGATTGACAACGACTCCGATACTTTGACCGATGCTGACGACCCCGACTGTGCCAATGCGTACGACAATATAGAAGCCGAAAGCAGCAATGCAAATTGCAATGACGGACAAGATAATGACGGTGACGGATGGACAGATACTGACGATCCGGATTGTTCTTGGCTCGATGAGGAAGCGGGTGAAGAGATTCTCTTCTCTTGTAACAACCTTATAGATGACGACTCTGATGGTCTCATCGACAGTGGAGATCCCGGCTGTGAATCCGCCTTTGACAGCGACGAGACTCATACACCCGAGTGTAACGATGAAATCGATAACGATGGCGACGGATGGGCGGATCTCGATGATCCCATTTGCCTGCTGGCATCGACCCTATACGAAGATGATGGAATTGGAACGGATGTTTGTAATGATGGCATCGACAATGACTCAGACGGAGTCTCCGACGCGGACGACCCCGGCTGCGATAGTGGAGAGGACGTCGACGAAACGGATCCATCAACCCAGTGTAATGACGGCTTGGATAATGATGGGGATGGTTGGATTGACCTCGACGATCCGGTTTGCACCAATATTTCCGTTGCACTCGAAGATGACACGGTTGATCCGAGTGGTCCTCCTTGTA